>CAMBWM010000028.1 GCA_945871335.1 Polaromonas sp. YR568
TGAACTGACTCTCCTGCAGATTCAAAGACCACGAGTTCCAACGGCAGGCCCAGTTTTTGTGCGAGCGCATGAGCCATATCGACTGAGACGCCAACAACCGTTCGGTCGTCGCTTCGCTTAGCAAGAATCGGATTCCCGACATTGATCGAAACGCGCAATACACCTGTTGGCGCAAGGGAGGTCTGAAGCTGCGAATTCACTTCGCCAATCTCCCTTCAATCGTTGTCATATCAGCACCCGGATTGTTGAATTGCAACGAAAAGTAAGCCACTATTTGCAACATATTGAACAACCAATATTTTATTCTAGAAATGCCCAGCACAGCGTCACGCACATCGCCGGTCGGATCGGGCGCCACAGGTCCTCGATCAGTCGCGAGTTACGCCGCAATTTCGGCGCTCGCGCGTACCGTCCAAAACAAGCTAGTGAGCTGATGTGCTTTCTGAAGCCTTAAGCTGGAAGTCACGGGCCTCAAACTCAGCACTGCAGGTGAAACGAGAACCTTGTACAGCCTGCGCCACAGCAGCATCATGTTCCGATTACTGTTTGGCAGAACGGTGGACACCTTGACCCTGGCGCGCAATGCCAGAACCAGCCCCGAGATGATTGACCGCTTCTATGCAGCACCCTTGCAAGGCGAGATGAATGTGGGTGAGCTGCAGAGCAAGCGACGGCCGCGTCTTTGTGAATAGCGCTGGGGGCGGTGGGTGCCGAGCAAAAATCACCAGCCTCCTTATTGCGGTTAGTCAACGTTGCACTTCGTACTTGAATCCGCCATGGGTAAAAATTAGTCAACTGATAAGTGCCCTGTTTTGACAAAGATTGTGCAACCTTCGACGCTAAAAGGTTTGTGTGAGCTCATGTGCGGACTACGCAACCAAGTTCCCTTGGGGTAGCGTCCATGCTCATCCTCAAACACGCCATCAATGACAAATATTTCTTCGCCCCCAAAATGCCTGTGAGGGTTGAAATAAGTACCCGGCGCCCATCGAACCAAGGCCGTACTGGTGGTGCCAAATGCGGCTAGTGGCAGCACTGTCAGACCAGGCGCCATTCCAGCAAACCAAGACGATGAGTGAGTGTTGATGACTACGCGCTCATCATCTAGGGGATCAAGGTATCTGAGTTTGACAAACAAGGTGCAGCCTGTGTCTGTAAATGGTGTGTGGGATGAGCCAGCTGGATTCTTGACGTAAGTGCCTGCGAAATATTGACCATGCTCGTCTTGGAGCTCGCCCTCGAGTACCAGGAATTCTTCCCCTAGATCGTGCTGGTGGCGGCTGAAGCTGGATTTGGGCGCATAGCGCACTAGGCTGGTAGCGCGAGCAATTTCATCGCCATCGCGCTCGAGCATGACTCTTTCAACACCTTTCTGAGGAGAAGCTAGCCATGGCAAATCGCCACAATTGACAGCTAATTTTTGAGATAAATCGGTATTGATTTGCATGCGGAATTTTCAAGTGTTATTTGCGATACCTTCAAATCCAACGCGACAAGGCCAATCATAGGTCCAAGCTGTCTGCTGCACCGTGGGAAGTCCAGTTGCTGATTTCTGAGCACTAAGCTTGGCCAAAGACGTCCGGTTTCCAGGCAAGAAGCCGCCTCATGCTCAGGGCTGCGCGGCCAGGATAACTGTTAGCTCATGGGTTAAACCCATAAGCCCCAGCGCTGGCAGAAGCGCGGGGGGGTGTGGCGTGAGAGCTTGCGCCGCGCGGGCCGCTGCCGCAGCGCCCAGATGAACGTTGTCGAGTACGGGCAGGCTCAGCAGCACTTGCAGTCTGCCTGCTAGGCCCGTAAGGGCTGCGCCGCCCAGCACGATGCACTGCGCGCCCTCATCCGCAGCGGCTTGGCCTGCGCTCACAAGGCTGGCCATAGCGCTGTCCGGAGCCTCAGCGATTTGGGCACCTGTGAGTTCTACGGTATGTATGCCCACGAGTTGCCTGTCCAACTGGTTTGCTCGGGCAAACCGTTGAAGCATTGGCCCCCAGGCTTTGCCGCCCGTGACCACAGCAAATTTTCCCTGCTGGGCAGCTACCAACAAACTCTCGTGTGCCAAACCGATGACGGGCACGGGGCAAATTTCCCGCAAAGCGAGCACCCCCGGGTCACCAAAACAGGCCACCAGCACGGCGTCATGGCCTGAGTAATGCAAAGCATAGGCATCGAGCACAGCGTGGGCAGCCAGGGCATAGGCGACTTCGCAGGCAATGTAGGGAGCGCCGAGTCGGGCGGTCACTCCGTCCCATATCGTCTGACCTTGGACATGCCGGCATTCGGTCAGCACCTGAGCCGTCACGCTGGCACTGGTGTTGGGGTTGATGACTAGAACGCGTTTCATTGCGGTGTTATGAGGTGGCCCAAGGAATCACGGGATGAAACAAAGTGTACGGCTCGGGGGCGTCAAAAGCTCTTTGGCGATGGCTGGCCATGAGCTTTTGAAACTGCTTGTGCGCTTGGGCGTGCAAGGCCGGTAGGTCCGCACCCAGCACCTGAAAGTCCTCCATCACGGCCCGGCCCTGAACAAAACTGGCCCGGCAATCCGTGCCGCGACCAGCCAGTAGGAGGTTTTTGAAAGGATCAAAAAAGGGCCCCAGATGCTCACCTGTCAGATCGAACACGGCAATGTCGGCTTGCGCCCCGGGTGCCAGTCGTCCGAGGTCTGCGCGGCCAAGAGCTTGGGCACCCCCGAGCGTGGCCGCGTTGTAGAGGTCGGCGGCCGAAGTGCGTATCGCACTGCCCTCCATGATACGAGCCACGTACAGACCGAGCTGCATGTTGTGCAGCAAGTCCGGCGGCCAGGTGTCTGTCCCCAAGCCTATTTTGATTCCCGCCTCATGGTATTTTGAAAAAGAGTCCAGCGCCTCACCCGTCCGCGCAAAGACAGCGGGGCAATGCGCAATGCTGGCCCCGCTGTGGCGCAGACGCTCCCAGTCTTGCGTTCCAGTTTCCGACACCTGCGGGTGGCCGCTGAGGTAAATGCCATGCGGCAAGATGGCCCGCTCCGTGAGCAGCCCCAGACTTTCCAGCCATCCCAGAGGTGTTGTGCCGCGCAGTTGGCGCACCAACTCAAACTCATAGACCGACTGGCAGCAGTGCAGCCGTACCGGAGCCTTAAGTTCCTGGCTGGCAGCAGCCGTGCGGGCCAGCAATGCCGGCGTACAGGTCTCGATGCGATCGGGTGCCAGCAGGCCCCGCACCAGGCCGCCCTGCGCGCCGTCAAAGTCGCGGAAAAATCGCAGCGCCTCGTCCAGGCCGGCCAGTCCCCGTGGCTCGTCCCAGTGCTGCGCCAGGCTGCGGTCCCGGCGCACATACGTTGTGCCACTCATGAAGCACGGCCCGATGTAGGTGCGTAGACCAAGCTCTCCTGCGATGGCCGCTACCGACACGAACTCATCGTAAGTCTCGGCCCACTCGCGGTAGTACATGGAGGTGATCGGCAAAGCGGTAGTGATGCCGTTGCGCAGCAGTTGCGCAAAGGCGTAGCGAACCTTGAAAGCTTCTTCCTCCAGGGTGTAGGACTCGCGTGGGCCGCGCTGCAGGTAGTCCTCCGACCACAGTCGTCCCATCTCGCGCTTGTCACCATTTTCAAAGGCCAGCACTCCCGAGTCCAGATCTCCAAGCGCGTCCAGATCAATCAGTCCCGGGCTGATCAGGGCCAGACCGTAATCCACGGTCCGGTCCACGTGACCCTGAAACGCAGGCCCCACATACTCGATCGTGCTGTCCGAAAAGACGAGCTCGGCGTCTTGCCAGAGTTCATGGCGGGTGCCGTTAAAGCCCACTACATAGGCCGCTTTGAGTCGTGTTCGCATCTTGCCAAGCCTCCTCGCTTTAAGGCCCTAAAAATAGGCCGTCGCGTGCCACCAGTCGGCCCCGGCTGATGACCGTTCGGCGTGGGCTCCGGCTGACCACGGCCTCGGCCAAGTTTTCTGCTGGCAACAAGACAAAGTTGGCATCGCATCCAGGCTCAAGTCCGTAACGCTCAATGCCGAGCGCCCGCGCGCCGCTCGTCGTCACCGCTTCCAAGGCCATGCTGAGATCGGCGTCCTTGCTCCAGCCGAAACGATGAGCCATGAGCCAGGCTCGCTCAAGCATGTCACCGTTTCCCATGGGGCTCCAGGCATCCCGGATGCCATCGGAGCCCGAGCACACATTCACGCCGTGGGCGCGAAGCATGGCGACAGGCGGAACGCTCACATGGGCGGGTGCGCAGGTCATGATGGAAATTTCCAGCGCGGCCAAACGATCGGCCAGCGGGGCGAGTTTCTGGGCGGGAAAGGCGCCCAGCGCGTACGCATGGCTGATCATGACTTTTCCCTGCATGCCAGATGCATGCGTCAGATCTGCGATGCGCTCGATCTCCCAGCGCCCCAACTCGCCAAGATCATGCAGGTGAATATCAATGCCGCATTCATGCGACACGGCCATGTCAAAGATAGCTCGGAGATGGCCGATGGGGTCATGGTCGATACCCGCTGGATCAATCCCGCCCACGACTTCCACGCCCATGTCCAGCGCGGCACGCATCAGTTCTGCCACGCCGGGCTTGTTGAGCAGGCCGCCCTGGGGAAATGCCACCAGTTGCATGTCGACAATGTGAGCATATGTCTCGCGCAGCGCCACCATCGCTTCGATGTGCTTTAAGCCCCACTCGGTCTGGGCATCCACGTGGCTGCGAAAGTGCAAAGAGCCTTTGGCGATGCAATGCTCGATCAGGGGCCCCGCCCGTTCAGCCATCGGTGAGTTGAGATGCTTCAAGACCCCGTGTTCATTGGCGATACGGTCATTGCGAGTGGGCCCAGCGCTGTTGCTCCGCCAGGGAAGGGTCCACAGGGTCTTGTCCAAGTGGGTATGCGCCTCGACCAAGGCAGGAAGCAGCAACTGGCCTTGACCGTCATGCAAACACTCTAAAGCCGGTGTCTCGCCGGCAGGCTTGATGGCCTGAATGCAGCCCCCAGCCAAAATCAGATCGACTGCGGCGCTTTGGCCCCAGGGTCTGACATTGCGGATCACCTGGGCAGGGGCCATGGGACGTTCCTGTTTTTGAGACAAAGCATGGATCAGCTGATTTCGTCAATGGGATTGACGGATGCGCCCGCCTTTTCCGGGTCCATCGAAAACCGGTCGCGCGTGCGGATGTAGTAGCTTGCGCCAAAGCGGGCCACCGGAAAGTAGTTTTGCAAACGCACTCGGTAGCGCTCTGTGTCGATGAGGTCTTCCCGGGCATGCAGCCAAAGCACGGTACCGATGAAAATATGACGACTCGCAGTTTCCAAGGTCTCGGACAAGACGCATTCAAAAGCCACGGGCGCCTCGACGATCCGGGGTGGCTTGACCGCGCAAGACGGCGCTGATCCAAGGCCCACCTGCTGCAACTCGTTCACATCAGACGGGTACACATCCCCGCAGCGGTGCATCTGTTCGGCCATCGGCTCATCGGCGATATGCACCACAAACTCACGGTTGGCCAGAATGTTGGCCGACGTGTCCTTAAGGTGGCTGTCGCTGAGCTTGTTAACACTGATCATCAAGATCGGAGGGTCTTCCCCCAGCATGTTGAACATGCTGAACGGGGCAGCGTTGACCACGCCGTCGTTGCTCACCGTGGTCACCAAGGCGATGGGGCGAGGCACGATCAAACTGGCCATGAGCTTGTAGCGCTGGTAGGCGCTGATCGTGCTGAAATCTATCTGCATGGGGTCCTTGGTTTCGATACAAATGCGCCTAGGCAAGGCCGGCGGTACGGCAAGGCAGGACAGGCCGGACCGGGCAGGTTTTAACTCAGTAGTGAGACACCCTCCAAAGCGTGGGCGGCGAGTTCAGCAAGTGGCGAAGGCCGCTGCGTTTGAGCATGATGTCGGTGGCGCGTTGCGCACGTTCCATGACTTCGGTTTCATCTACGGTCAAAACCTTGCCGTCTTCCATCAGGATCTGACCGTTGACGATGGTCGTGCACACGTCGGCGCCACTGGCAAAACTCACTACACGATAGACTGGCATATTCAGCGGCATGAGGTGAGGCTTGAACAGGTCCACCAAGATGATGTCAGCTTTTTTGCCTGCTTCCAGCGAACCGATGTCGTGCGCCAAGCCCAGTGCTTGGGCGGCATCGATGGTCACCATCTCGAGCACCTTGCCGTGCGGCAACACGCCGGCGTCTCGAAAGTGGCGACGGTGGTAGTGCATGCACTGGAACATATGACGAAACATGTCGTAGCTGCGGTCAGGGGCCGTGCCGTCCGAGCCCAAGGCCACCGTCACGCCCGCATCAATCAGTTCAGGCACGGGACAACGCCCGCGAATGGACATGATGGCGCTGGGGTTGTGGATGATCTTGGTGCCGGTTTCAACGCAGGCGGCAATGTCTTCAGCCGTCAGATCAATCGAATGCGACATGAAGGCATTGCTGGCCAGCAAACCTAGTTCGCGGTGGGCCAGCGCCAGCGTGCCCGCCCGGTGCCCATCCTGAGTAAATCCGAGGTTGTTGCGGATGGCCAAATCGCTGTACTGCCGAGCCTGGTCACTGAAGACCTGCGCGTACGCCGCATGGCCCGCTTCATGCATGGGTTGAAAAACGGGTAATGTGACACAGATATTGACGCGGCCGTTGGCCGTGCCATGCTGGGTGCGCACAATTTCTTCGCAGGTCTCGTACATCTGCTCAAAAGAAACCTCGGCGTCGACCCGCTTGTCTCCGTCCCAGCTGGCGTAAACCCGGGGTCCGGGAGGTCGAGAGGGCCCGACGGCCAAAATTGATCGGGTGCCGGTTTCGGCGATGGCCGCACTGTGGCGGGCGGCATACTTCGGGTCATCCACGCGCATGATGCTGTCCCCGCCGCCAAACAGGCACACTCCGGTGGTGGTGCCAAAGCGGACCCGCTCCAGCGCAGCAAGCTTGGCCTCCGCGTACCAGAACTCCTCATCAGACCCGGTGGTGTAGACCACCCGACAAGCGTCCATCCAGGCTTCCGAATCCCCGCCACCCAAGGTCTTGAGCAGGCCGTGTCCAGCATGGGCATGACTGTCAATGAGGCCAGGCAGCACAGCTTTACGGTGGGCATCGATGGTTTTGCGGGCTGTAAAACGCACGCTTAGCTCTGCCGTGGTGCCGACGGCCAAGATGCGATCGCCGTCCACGGCGACTGCACCATCCTCAATCACGCGACGTTCAGGGTCGACTGTGATGACGGTCCCGCGAACGATAAGCAGGTCAATGTGGCGTAAATCAGAAGGCTGGTTCATATCTGGGGGCTTTCTCAAGAAGCAAGGATCACGGGGATACGACGTTCTGCAACGGCATGACAAGCCACCTGGGAGCCGTCTGGCTGCGCGCGCAACTCTGGCTTTTCAGCCTGGCAACGCGCATTGGCGTGCGGGCAGCGTGGGTGGAAGGTGCAGCCAGAAGGTGGTTCAAGCGGGCTGGGGATCTCGCCCAGGATGAGTGCCTTGTCACGACCTCTTTTTTCAAGCTGCGGTAACGCGGCCAGCAGCATCTGCGTGTACGGGTGTTTGGGGGATTCGAAGAGCGTTCGGGTGGGCGCCACCTCCGCCAGCCGGCCCAGGTACATCACACCCACGTTGTGCGAGACGTAATTAATCACAGCCAGGTTATGGCTGATGAACAGGCAGGTCAGGCCCAGCTGCTCCTGCAGACGTTTGAGTAAATTGAGAATCTGCGCTTGGACCGACACGTCGAGCGCCGAGGTGGGCTCGTCGCAGACCAGAAACGTTGGATTGCCAGCCAGGGCCCGCGCAATAGATACACGCTGGCGCTGTCCGCCTGAGAACTCGTGCGGAAATTTCTGCGCGTCTGCTGGCGACAGGCCCACCTGGCGCAGCAACTCGTGCACCCGCGGCATCACATCGGCTTCGGGCAAGAGCTTTTGAAAACGGATGGGCTCAGCAATGGCTGTGCCCACTCGGTAGCGCGGATTCAGTGAGGCATAAGGATCCTGAAAAATCATCTGGATTCGATGCCCAACCAGCTTGGCGTCCGCAAACGCAACCGAACCGGAACTGGGTTTATCCAGACCAGCCACCAGGCGCGCCAGGGTCGATTTTCCGCATCCAGATTCACCCACCAAGCTGAAGGTCTCCCCCCGGCGAATCCCAAAACTAACGCCATCGATAGCTCGGACAGCGCGTGGCGCCGCTCCCAGCGCGCTGCGTAAGAGGCCGTTGCTGACGGGAAAGTGGCGGGTCACGTCATGCACCAGCAAGGCCCAGCCAGGCGCCTCGGCTGAGTCCGGTGGCTGAGGGGCGGCGTTCGGCTTGAGCACGGCGTTCATGCTAACTCTTGGACCTGAAAGGCTTGCGTCGTGTTTGGGAGCCAGCAGGCAACCTGACGGCCCAGATGAGGTGCCACCGGTGGGCTGGCCGCGCGGCATTGATCGGTGGCGTCGGGGCATCGCGGGTGGAATGCGCATCCGTTTGGTCGGGCATTCAGGCGTGGCATGGCCCCATCAATCTGCGCCAGAGGGCCCGTGATTCGTTTGAGCGAGGGAATCGCACCCATCAAGCCTCGGGTGTAGGGATGCAGCGGCGCTGTGATTACTTCCTCTACGTTGCCCGTCTCGACAATACGCCCGCCGTACATCACTGCCACGCGGTCAGCAGTTTCGGCGATCACGCCCATGTCATGGGTCACCAAAAGCATGGCAGTCCCCTTCTCACGGCACAGGTTTTTGAGCAGTTGCAGCACCTGGGCCTGAATCGAGACGTCCAGGGCAGTGGTGGGTTCGTCTGCGACGATTAGTCGTGGTTCAGCGCACAAGGCCAGTGCAATCACGATTCGCTGACGCATGCCGCCAGAAAATTGATGCGGATAGGCGGTAAAGCGTACTTCCGGCGCTGGGATGCCCACGGCGCGCATGAGGCCAAGCGCCCTCTCTACTGCTTCGGCGTGGCTAACAGGCAGATGCGTGCGTATAGTCTCGGTAAGTTGCTCGCCGATTTGCAGCAGGGGGTTCAGGCTCATGAGAGGGTCTTGAAAGACTGCTCCGATTTCCTTGCCGCGAATTTTTCGCATCTCGCGCTGCGACAACTGGTCGATACGTCGTCCGCTCACACGAATTTCACCCGCTGCCACGCGGCCAGGCGGATCCAGGAGCCCGAGAATGGCCATGCCGGTCAAGGACTTACCAGCGCCAGACTCGCCGACGAAGCCCAGGATTTCGCCCGGCGCAATGTCAAAGGAGATGTCGTCCAGCGCCAGAAGCACCCCACGCCGGGTCGGTATCTCCACGCGCAGGCCCTGCACGCTCAATAGTTTGGTCAAATCTGTACCCATGTCGGTTCTCATTTGAGCTTCGGGTTAAAGATGTCGCGGAGCCAGTCACCCAACAAATTGATGGCCAGCACCAAGACGATCAGGCACACGCCTGGCATCACGGTGACCCACCATTCGCCCGAGAAAAGCACCTCGTTACCAATGCGGATCAGCGTGCCAAGCGACGGTGATGTGGGCGGTACCCCCAGTCCCAGGAAGCTGAGCGTCGCCTCGGTCAGGATGCCCAGCCCGAGGGAGAGAGTGGCGATCACCAGCACAGGCCCCAGTACGTTGGGCAGCACGTGCTTGAAAAGAATGCGCAGCGGCCCCATACCAATCAGTTTGGCGGCATGCACATAGTCCTTGGATTTTTCTACCATCGTAGCGCCCCGCACCGTGCGTGCGTACTGGACCCAGGTTGAAATGCCGATAGCAAAAACCACGACAAAAAGCGCCAACTGTTCATGCACTGAACGCGGCAGCAAAGCCCGCGACAAGCCATCAATCAGCAGCGCGACCAGGATGGTCGGAAAGCTCAGTTGCATATCGGCCAGTCGCATGATGACGTTGTCGATACGACCGCCTGCGTAGCCACTGATGAGGCCCAGTGTCACGCCCACCACGAGTGAAAATATCGTGGCACAAAAGCTCACGAACAGTGAGATTCGAAGGCCGTACATCAACACCGACAGCAAGTCCCGTCCTTGTCCATCAGTGCCCAGAGGGAACTGCATTTGCCCGCCCTCAATCCAGGCTGGCGGCAGACGTGAATTCATCAAGTCCAGTGCGGCGGGATTGAACGGATTTTGCGGTGCGATCCAAGGCGCCAGTAGTGCAATCAAAAAAAACAGCAGCAAGACCAAGGCCGAGACCATAGCCATGGGCGAGCGGCGAAAGCCATAGACAAAGTCGCTGTCCATAAATCGGTCAAAGGCACCAGGTGTAGCCGGCTGGGTCGGTGCAGAAGTTGTGTTCATGCCACTCTCACACGGGGGTCAACCCAAAAGTACAACAGGTCTACGATCGTATTGATCACTACGAAAAGCAGCGCGATGAACATCAGGTACGCAGCGATCACGGGGATATCCCCAAAAGTGATTGCCTGGATGATCAATAAGCCCAGCCCTGGCCATTGGAAAACGGTCTCGGTGATGATGGAAAAGGCGATCAATGAGCCCAGCTGCAAGCCAGCGATGGTGATCACTGGAATGAGCGTATTTTTCAAGGCATGATGAAAGTAAATGGAGCGGCTGACAATGCCGCGAGCACGCGCGAACTTGATGTAGTCCGTGCGCAGCACCTCCATCATTTCCGAGCGCACAAGGCGCATGAAAAGCGTCAACTGAAACAGCGCCAGCGTGATCGACGGCATCACCAGAGATTTCAACCCACTTGTCGTCAAAAGGCCGGTGGTCCAGTCCCCTAAGCGGACAACCTCACCGCGCCCGAAGGCAGGCAACCAGTTCAGCTCTACGGAAAAGACCAGGATCAAGATGATGCCGGTCAGAAATGAGGGGATTGAAATGCCTACCAAGGAGACCACTTGCAGCGTCTGCGCGAGCCACGAGTTACGCCGTATGCCGGCGTACACGCCCATGGGAATTCCGACGCCCAGCGCAATGACAGCCGCGCACAGGCTCAACTCGAGCGTCGCGGGAACCCGCGATGCCAGCACCTGGCTGACAGGTTCCAAGTTCCGGTACGAAATACCGAACTCCCCCTGCACGGCCAGGCCGGCATATTTGACGAAACGAATCACCATCGGCTGGTCCAGGCCCAACGATTTGCGAAGTGCGTCCTTTTGCTCGATGGTGGCGGTCTCACCCATCAAGTTGTTAACGGGATCGCCAATGTAGTTGAAGAGCAAAAAGGAGATGAACGACACGCCGATCATCACCAGCAGGCCGTTCCATAAACGGGTCGATAGAAAGCGAAGCATGGACTTGGGCTCGCAGGTTAGTAAAGACTCGTGGAGCAGCGCTTGGGCTGCAAAGCCCAAGCCGTCAAATAACGCTCAACAGGTTCGATTTAAAAGCGGGCAACCGCGCCGTTCACGCGCTCGGCTGCCCGGAGGTCACATGCTCAAGGAACCGTCACGAGCCACAGGCGCAGCTGGTTGTCAGGCGCTTGCTTGAGCTCGATACCTTTGCGTGCAGCCCAGGTGATGGGCTGCTGGTGCAGTGGTACATAGGCCACGTCATTGCGCAAGATGCTGGTCGCATCCGTGATGAGCGCTGTTCTTTTGGCCGGATCCAGCTCAGAGGCAATTTTTGGCAGCAAGGCATCAAAAGCCGTGCTGGTGTAGCCACCCGCATTGAGACCGCCCATAGTTTTCGTGCGCGTGGCGGCCACGTCGGACAACAAGGCATAGGAGTCAGCCATCGGCAAACCGGCATGCCCAACCAGGTACAGCGAAATATCTTGCGTGTTCAGGCGAACACTCCACTTTGCGACCGGCTCGATCTGCGGCGTGATTTTGATGTTCACCCGACCCAGCATGGAAATAATGGCCAGGCAGATCTGCTCGTCGTACACATAGCGATTGTTAGGGCACTGCATGCCGACACCGAAGCCGTTCGGGTAACCCGCTTCGGTCAGCAGTTTTTTGGCTGCTTCGGGGTCGAAAGGAACGACGCGCGTGTTCAAGGTTTTGGGCGCACCGTTGAGCTGAGGTGCCAGCACCATGCCAGCGGGCCATGAGACGCCGCGCATGACCGAGCGTTTGATAGCTTCAACATCAATGGCTTGGTAAACCGCTTTACGCACGCGGATGTCCTTGAACGGATTCTTTCCTTTGACGTCCGAGTACAACAGCTCATCCCGGCTTTGGTCCATGCCCAGGAAAAGTGTGCGCAACTCAGGGCCTTGCACCACGGCGAAACTGCCAGAACTGCTGACTCGGGCCACGTCTTGCAAAGGAAGAGTTACCGTAGCGTCAAGTGCGCCGGACAATAGTGACGAGGTACGCGTTGCATCAGACTGAATAGGCGTGAAGTTGACTGTCGTTAAGTTGTGCTTTGGCTTGTCCCACCAACCGGGGTGTGCGGCCAGGACGGTCTTGACATCCACCTCGCGCGAGCGAAGCATGAATGGACCGGTGCCATTGGTGTTGCGGTTAGCGAAGTTTTCTTTCTTCTGCTGCAAATCACTTGCTTCGCGTGCATTGTTGGCCTCAGACCAAGCCTTGCTCATTATGGGCAGGTTGAGCAATTCATTGAGCAAAAGCGGAAACGGCGCTTTCGTCTCGACGTCCACGGTGGAGGCGTCAACTTTGCGCACATCCTTGACGCTGCCAAGGTTGAGTTTGCTCAACGAGCCAGGCGTCTGAACGCGCTGCCAGCTGAAAACCACGTCGTCTGCCGTCATGGTTTCGCCGGCGTGGAACTTGACATTGCTGCGTAGCTTGAAGCGCCATACCGTGGGGCTGACATTCGTCCAGGATTCCGCCAGCGCCGGCTCGATCGCCACCCTTTCATTGAATCTGACCAGTCCCTCGTAGATGTTGCTCATGAACGAGTTGGTGAACGAGTTGTTGGTCGAGTACGGGTCCATGGACAAAATATCGGCCGAGGATGTCCAGGTGAACGGTTTAGCGTGCAGTCCGGTACTGCCCAGTCCTAGGGAAAGTAACAGGGCCAAGGCGATCGAGGTTTTTTTCATTTACTAACTCCTTTTGTTAACAAACTTAGTTCAAGAATCTAGAGACACAACACGTGTGTGGGTTTGAGAGCCCTCGCGGCGCTGACGCAGTTTGGCTCGAGTCGCTGACTCGACCGGCATAGCCGGTTTCAAGACTTTTTTCATCCCGGGAGTGCTTTGTGCGGGAGGCGACTTTTGCGCAGCGGATGTTGTTCGCGACGTTTGGGGGCCTTTACTCAAGGCTTGGGCCAAATTCACTTCTACGGCCTCGTCACCCAGCCTGAGCTGTCGCTCGCAGCTCAGCAAATGCTCTTCCATGAGACGTTCAGCCTCAGCGCTCTTGCCAGCTTCCAAGGCTTCCAGAATTTCCAAGTGTTCGTGTACCGAGCACGTGTTGGTGCCTGGCAAATCATAAAGGGCGATCATTAGCGAAGTCTGTGAAACCACGCGCTGGAGGTGCTCTTGCAGCGCTGCATTACCAGTCGCCGCTGCCAAGTCAAGATGGAACTTTCCAGCCAAGCGGATATAGCGCGAGGTGTCTCCAGCGCGGTTGGCTTCGCGCTCTTCGCCAATCTGAAGGCGTACAAGATTGATCCATGGACGACAGTCGCATTTGGACAATGCGCGCACAACGCCGGCTTCCAAGATTCGGCGCAGAGCGTACACATCACGCGTCGTTTCAACCGAGGGCTTTGCAACAAATGCGCCTCGGTTTGGGATTTGATCGACCAGATGCTCGCCGGCTAACCTGTCAAGGGCTTTGCGCAAAGTCCCGCGGGATGTACCCAAAATACGCGCAACTTCCATTTCCGGAAGCTTGGTGCCAGGGGGGATTTTATGCTCGTAAATCGCTTGCGCAAGCTCATGACGAACGCGCGATTCGTCTGTGTCATCCGTAGTCGGATCAATTGGCAGTGGCAAGGAACCAAACGCTTGCGACGAGGAGCTATTCATAAATCCGAGAAAGATATATCAAAGAAGACAAAGAAAAAGATGCGACTTTAATTTTTTGTTAACGATATTTATCGTAAGACATTTTATTTGTTAACCATTGAGGGTAAACCCAGCCCTGTAATGTGGCCGTTGATAACACCAAAGAGATGACCCCGATCGGCTCGCTGGCCGGGGCGAAAGCACGTCGATTCAGATGAGACTCAAGTCGCTCAGCGCGAGCCGCTTTGTAATGACCGAGATACCAATAACCGCAAATATGCTCAAGATTGCTGCAATGCGCGTGGGCGCCGCACGCCAGTGCCCCTTTGGCGGCATTCAGTCGGCTGAGCAAGTGGCTAATGTCATGACCTATTTAATGGGCGAAGGTGCCGCTCGCCTGACCGGGCAAGTAATTGCTGTGGACGGAGGGTTAACAACGGTAAGGCCCTTGGTTCGACGCCATAAGCATCTCGATCAACTCAGTCCCCATGAGTTCGAGCGGCAGCGTCAAACTGCGCTTTGAAAAGTGTCTAATGAATTGAGGGAATACCAGGGGTATCACATGTTGAAAAAGAGAGTCGGCGCTGGATGCGCGCCGCAAACACAGACTCAGGTTAGTGTAGAAACCGCTTCAGAAATTTGCGAACAGCCCGCAAGAATGAGTTTCATCTCGGTGGCAATTGAAAGCCGCAAATAAGGTGACAGACCGAAAGCAGAACCAGCCAATACCGCCACGCCTGCAAACTCCAGAAGAAACAAGGCCACATCGGTGTCGCTGTTTAAGGTTTGACCCCTAGATGTGCGCCGTCCAATCAAGCCTTTGCAATTGACGAACAGATAAAAAGCGCCTCCAGGCCGTCTCACGCTGAGACCGGGAATGGCAGACAGTGCGAGAACCGCTGCGTCGAGTCGCTCTTGGTAGACCTGCGCCCAATGACGCACCACGTCTTGAGGACCATTTAGAGCGGCCATTGCCGCAGCTTGGCTGATCGAACTGGCGTTGCTGGTAGATTGCGACTGCAAAACGTCCATGGCTTGCACAATGTCTTTAGGGGCTGCGGCGTAACCGATGCGCCAACCGGTCATGGCGTAGGTTTTGGATACGCCATTAATGACCACCGTGCGATCCTGCAACGCGGGTTCGATTTGCAAAATATGATGCGCGATATGGCCTGGCGTCAGATCAAACCGAATATGTTCATAGATATCGTCCATCATCAATAAAACCTGCGGATGGCGCATCAACACCTGCGCCACAGCGCGCAATTGTTCGACGGAA
>CAMBWM010000029.1 GCA_945871335.1 Polaromonas sp. YR568
GCGCCGCGCATGTTGGGGTCGACGCCGGCGTGGCCATACTGGTCATAGGCGGCGCGCTTGTTGGCGTCGGACAGCATTTCGTAGGCTTCCTTGGCTTCTTTGAATTTTTCTTCAGAAGCCTTGGAGCCATCACCCTGGTTGCGGTCAGGGTGATGCTTCATCGCGAGCTTGCGATACGCTTTTTTGATGTCCTCTTCGCTGGCGTTTTTGGGTACGCCCAGCGTGTCGTAGTAATCTTTTTTGGCCATGAAACTGCGTCGTCAGTGAAAGTTAAAGGGCGTGTGCCGGATGCACGAAAGCGGAATCAGGGCTGGGCCCTGATTCCGCTTTGAGGCATCGGGTTTGCACCCGAAGAATAGCCTTAAGTCTTTTTGACTTCTTTGACCTCTGCGTCAACCACATTATCGTCGGCTGCTTTGGCGTTGGCATCGCTGCCCGCTGTACCGGCAGCGCCGCCTGGACCTGCGGCCGCGGCCTGCTCGGCCTGGTTGGCTTGCATGTCGGCGTACATTTTTTCGCCGAGCTTCTGGCTGGCTTCCATCAGCGCGGTGTTCTTGGCTTCAATGGCGGCTTTGTCTTCGCCCTTCAGAGCTTCTTCCATGTCAGCAATAGCTTTTTCGATTTTTTCTTTCTCGCCGGCTTCCAGCTTGTCACCGTACTCGCCGAGCGATTTGCGCACGCTGTGGACCATGGCTTCGGCATTGTTCTTGGCCTGCACGAATTCGACTTTTTCCTTATCAGCCACGGCATTGAGCTCAGCGTCCTTGACCATTTGCTGAATCTCGGCTTCGCTCAGGCCGGAGTTGGCCTTGATGGTGATTTTGTTTTCCTTGCCGGTGCCTTTGTCTTTGGCGCCCACGTGCAGGATGCCGTTGGCGTCGATGTCAAAAGACACTTCGATTTGCGGCGTTCCGCGCGAGGATGGAGGAATGCCTTCGAGGTTGAATTCGCCCAGGCCCTTGTTGCCCGAGGCGATCTCGCGCTCGCCCTGGAACACCTTGATGGTCACGGCCGGCTGGTTGTCTTCGGCGGTGGAGAAGGTTTGTGCGAACTTGGTCGGGATGGTCGTGTTCTTCTTGATCATCTTGGTCATGACGCCGCCCATGGTCTCGATGCCCAGCGACAGTGGCGTGACGTCGAGCAGCAGCACGTCGGTACGGTCACCCGAGAGCACCTGACCCTGAATGGCTGCGCCGACGGCAACGGCTTCGTCGGGGTTGACGTCTTTGCGCGGGTCGCGGCCGAAGAATTCTTTGACCTTCTCCTGCACCTTGGGCATGCGGGTCATACCGCCAACCAGAATCACGTCATGAATCGCGCTGACATCAATGCCGGCGTCTTTGACAGCCATGCGGCAAGGCGCGATCGTGCGCTCGATGAGTTCGTCAACCAAGCTCTCGAGCTTGGCGCGTGTCATCTTGATGTTCAGGTGTTTCGGGCCCGAAGCGTCGGCCGTGATGTAAGGCAGGTTGATATCGGTTTGCGCGCTGTTGGACAGCTCAATCTTGGCTTTTTCAGCAGCTTCTTTGAGGCGCTGCAGTGCCAGCACGTCTTTGCCCAGGTCAACGCCTTGTTCTTTTTTGAACTCGGCAATGATGAAGTCGATGATGCGTTGGTCAAAGTCTTCACCGCCCAGGAAGGTGTCGCCGTTGGTGGACAGCACTTCAAATTGCTTTTCGCCATCAACGTCGGCAATCTCGATGATGGAGATATCAAACGTGCCGCCGCCCAGGTCATACACCGCGATCTTGCGGTCGCCTTTTTCTTGCTTGTCCAGGCCAAAGGCCAGGGCCGCAGCGGTGGGCTCGTTGATGATGCGTTTGACGTCCAGGCCTGCAATGCGGCCGGCGTCCTTGGTGGCCTGACGCTGCGCGTCATTGAAGTAGGCCGGCACGGTGATGACAGCTTCGGTGACTGCTTCACCCAGGTAGTCTTCGGCGGTCTTCTTCATCTTGCGCAAGATGTCGGCAGACACTTGCTGCGCCGACATCTTGGTGCCGCGCACTTCGACCCAGGCGTCACCGTTGTCGGCGGCCACGATCTGGTAGGGCATGAGGTCGATGTCTTTTTGAACTTCTTTTTCGGCGAACTTGCGGCCGATCAGGCGCTTGACCGCGTACAGGGTGTTCTTGGGGTTGGTGACCGCCTGGCGCTTGGCCGAGGCGCCGACCAGCACTTCGCCGCCATCCTGGTAAGCGACGATGGACGGCGTGGTGCGTGCACCCTCAGAGTTTTCGATCACGCGGGGTGTGTTTCCCTCCATGATGGAAACGCAACTGTTGGTGGTGCCGAGGTCAATGCCGATGATTCTTCCCATGATGCTTTTCTCCTGATAGATGTTGATTTTTGAGCCTGAGCAGAGGCTCCAGGCGCCTGGCCATGAGGCCGTGGCCGCCTATGTAGATGACTTAGGGCTAAGTCTGCAAACTTCAAGGCCGCCAGCGACTTATTTGCGCTCGCTTATTGAGGCGCTGCGACCGTCACCAGCGCCGGCCGGATCACGCGATCGGCGATCTGGTAGCCTTTTTGCAGCACGCTGACCACCGTGTTGGCTTCCTGGGCGGAGCCGGCCGGCAACGGCACCATGCTGATAGCCTGGTGCTGATGGGGGTCGAACTTGGTGCCAGCAGCCGGGTCAATGGCCATCACTCGGTTGCGTTCAAGGGCGCTTTTGAGTTGTTGCAGGGTGGCTTCTGTGCCTTCACGAATCTGCTGGGCGCTGGCGTCCTTGAGCAGCAAGCCGGCTTCCAGGCTGTCGGTCACGGGCAGCAGGCTTTCTGCAAAGCTTTCTAACGCGAATTTCCGGGCCTTAGAAATCTCGTCATCGGCGCGGCGGCGGGCATTTTCAGCCTCGGCCTTGGCGCGCAGATAGTTGTCAGCGAGTTCGACGTTTTTAACTTTGAGGGCGTCTAACTCGGCTTGCAGGGCGCTTTGGGCATCGGCTTGATTGGCGGCTTGGGCTGCTTCAAGCTCTTCAGGGCTGGCAGCACCGGTCAGGGTGGGTTTGTTGTCTGAGGGCGTGTTAGGGATCATGCTGAGAGGGGTAAAAAATAAAATTGAATCGGTAATTGGGGTTGTCAAAGCCCTTTTCAAGACATGGCCATCTGGGGCTGCGGATTTTGAGGGCGGTCAGGCCTTGTGGCCCTTTCCGCCGGGCGCCGGAGCGTCGCTATTTGGATTTTTTGGCGCTTGGCGCAGCCTTAGCGGCGCTCGATTTAGCCTGGCTAATCGTCCATTTGGTGGCAAATGCTTGCAGATCATTGAGCCGGTTGAGTAAATCAGCGCCCAAATAAGTCACCACATAGCCTTCACCGCGGTGGTCCAGCAGACCGGCCGCTCTGAGCTCTTTGATGCGGGTGTTCAAGGTGTTGGGCGTAATTTGCCCGATGCTGTCTTGCAGCAGGCGAAATGTTTGCGGATGGCCGTCTTTGAGTGCCCACAACACGCGCAGTGCGTAGCGGGCTTCCAGCAACTCCAGCAGTTGCCCTAAAGCGGCATTGTCTTTCGCACTCATGGCAGCGTTTCCCTCAAGGTCATTGGATTGTCTGGCCAGAGGAATCCGTCGCCGGTGCACTGCTGAGCTCAGTACTTACTATATCAAAACTTCAGGATTGCTACTTATTTGCTAGCTAAAACTGCAAAAATTTAGAACGATGCGCTCACGATTTGAGCGCTGGCGATCAGGGGCGCACCATGCAGGGCAACTTGCTGTTGAATTTCCAGTTGGGAATGAGGTACTGCATGGCGATGGCGTCGTCGCGCGCGCCCAATCCGTGCTTCAAATAAAGCTGGTGAGCTTTGTCGACTTCGACCATGTCCAGCTCAATGCCCAGGCCGGGTTTTTTTGGCACCTCGATGGCGCCGTTTTTGATTTGCAGCGGCTCCTTCGTCAGGCGCTGGCCGTCCTGCCAGATCCAGTGCGTGTCCATGGCAGTCACCTGGCCGGGTGCGGCCGCGCCCACGTGCGTGAACATGGCCAGAGAGATGTCAAAGTGGTTGTTCGAATGCGAGCCCCAGGTCAGGCCCCAGGTCTGGCACATCTGCGCCACCCGGACTGAGCCCTGCATGGTCCAGAAATGCGGATCGGCCAGCGGAATGTCGACCGACTGCAAATGAATGGTGTGCGCCATCTCGCGCCAATCGGTGGCGATCATGTTGGTGGCGGTGCGCAGGCCGGTGGCGCGGCGGAACTCGGCCATCACCTCGCGGCCCGAGAAAACGCCTTCGGCGCCGCAGGGGTCTTCGGCGTAGGCGAGTTCCTTGTGGCGGTCGCGGCACAGGCGGATGGCGTCTTTGAGCAGCCAGCCGCCATTCGGGTCCAGCGTGATGCCGGCATCGGGAAAGCGCTCTGACAGCGCGACGATGGCTTCGATTTCTTCTTCGCCGCGCAGCACGCCGCCTTTGAGTTTGAAATCCTTGAAACCGTAGCGAGCGTGGGCGGCCTCAGCCAGCCGCACGATGGATTGCGGGTTCATCGCCACTTCATGGCGCAAACGCTGCCAGTTGTCGCCGGCGGGCTCGCTGCGATAGGGCAGGTCGGTCTTTTGGCGGTCTCCTACATAAAACAAATAGCCGAGCATGGCCACCGAGTCGCGCTGCTGACCTTCACCGAGCAGCGCTGCCACCGGCACGCCCAGAAACTGGCCAAGCAAGTCAAGCAGGGCGCTTTCAACCGCCGTGACCGCGTGGATGGCCACGCGCAGGTCAAAAGTCTGGTTGCCGCGACCGCCGCTGTCACGTTCGGCAAAAGCGGTGCGCAGGCTGTTGAGAATGTGGTTCCAGTTGCCCAGCAATTGGCCTTCAATGAGCGGGCGGGCATCTTCAAGGGTGTTACGGATTTTTTCGCCACCCGGCACTTCACCGACGCCGGTGCGGCCCGAACTGTCAGTCAGGACGAGCAGGTTGCGCGTGAAAAAAGGGCCGTGCGCACCGCTCAGATTGAGCAGCATGCCGTCATGGCCGGCGACAGGGATGACTTGCACACGGGTGATGCGGGGCGTGGTGGTGGGGGAGGCTTGGAGATCTGTCATGGCGTGGTGTTTTGATCAGTTGTCTTATGACTTAAGCGGGGTTTTGAGCTTGCCGCAGCCTTTCGCGGCTGTTCGACAAATGGGTTCGCATGACAACAGCCGCAGCGGCTGACTCGATTTCACTACTAAATGTTTTTACTAGACTCATGGGAAACGCCGTTGACAGAACAAAGCGGGGAAGGAAAAATATTTAATAATCTGAGCCTACAACTTAAAGCAGCTCTTTGACTTTAGCAAATTAATTAATGGATAAACAGATGATGGTTGCATTATTTAAAACTAAGCTAAGCTATTCCTTGATTTTCCCTAATCACGTAATGAGTCGTGTAGAAGCCTCTTGCTCTCAAGTCCATACTTTTTGGAATTCCATAATTTCTGATGTGAATATTTAGAAAGCCAATTGCTATGTCATCCGTTTCAATCCAATCTGTACAAAAATATTTTGGTAAGACCCACATCATCAAAGGTGTCAGTTTTGATATTGCTGATGGCGAGTTTTGTGTGTTGGTGGGTCCTTCCGGGTGTGGCAAGTCCACTCTGCTGCGCATGATTGCAGGTCTTGAAGAAATTTCGGATGGTTCTATCTCGATTGGCAATAAGGTTGTCAATGACATGCAACCTAAAGAGCGCGACATCGCCATGGTGTTTCAAAACTATGCGCTCTATCCCCACATGACGGTGCGAGACAACATGTCGTTCTCTTTGATGCTGGCCAAGTTGCCCAAAGATGCCATTGAATCGCAGGTGAATAAAGCTGCAGACATCCTGGGTCTCAGAGATTTGCTTGATCGTTTCCCTCGCCAACTTTCGGGCGGTCAACGCCAACGCGTGGCCATGGGCCGCGCCATCGTACGCGACCCGCAGGTTTTTTTGTTTGACGAACCTCTCTCTAATTTGGATGCCAAACTCCGCGTGGCCATGCGCACTGAAATCAAAGAACTGCATCAACGCCTTAAAACCACATCCATCTACGTCACCCATGACCAAATCGAAGCCATGACCATGGCTGACAAAATTGTGGTGCTCAAGGATGGCCTGATCGAACAAATCGGCACGCCACTCGATTTATACGACCATCCTGCCAACCAATTTGTCGCGGGCTTCATCGGTTCGCCTTCCATGAACTTTTTACCAGGCGTGGTCAGCAATGGCATGGTTAAATTGTCTGAAGGTGTCGAGTTGCCTATTCCCCTGAAAGCTAATGTGCAAGAGGGCCAATCGGTCGTCTACGGCACTCGCCCTGAACACCTGGAGTTGGTGTCCGAACGGGATGGCGTGCCCTCAGAAGTGGTGGTGGTCGAGCCTACCGGTGCGGATACGCAAGTATTTTCTAAAATCGCTCGCCATGACGTTACGGGAGTCTTTCGCGAGCGTCACCTCTTCAAACCGGGCTCCATCATCTATTTGCGGCCTGACGTCAACCGTGCGCATTTGTTTGATGCGCAATCGGGCAAAACTTTGATGATTTAATTTCTAACCGCCGGTAGGTAGAGAAACCAGCTGACAACAGTAAACACGTTGTCAAGGTATCCGCCCAGTAAAAGGTCATGCCTTGGTGTTCAGATGGCCTGGGGCTACCCTGAAAAAACGGCGAGAAAATACGAGCTGCCATTGCGCGCTTGATTGCGGTGGTCTCGCCATTAGTTGTTACCAGGCCCTTCGCAAACGCCGTTGACCTAACAGGGCAGAACCGGGAAAATTCAAAGTCGTCAGACAACCTACAATTAAATAAGTTCTTTGACATCAGCAAACTTCAAACAAGTGCCCGGTGCAGATGACGCTAAGCCTGCCCGAGCCAAGTAATTTTTATATGACGATCCAATCCCACGACAAATTGCTGTTGACCGGCGCAGCCGGCGGCCTGGGCAAAGCCTTGCGCGAACGCCTCAAAGCCAACTGCAAGGTGCTCAGGCTTTCTGACATTCAAGACTTTGGCCAAGTCGGTGCGGCGGAAGAAATCATGCTGGCCGACCTGGCCGATGCCGGGGCTGTTGATGCCATAGTGCGCGGCGTGGACGCCATTGTTCACCTGGGCGGCGTCTCGGTCGAAGGGCCGTTTCATCCCATCCTGCAGGCCAATATTCTGGGCATGTACAACCTCTACGAGGCCGCCCGCAAAAACGGCGTCAAGCGTGTGGTGTTTGCCAGCTCCAACCATGTCACCGGCTTTTACCGGCAGTGCGAAACCATCAATGCCAGCCATCCGCCGCGGCCCGATGGTTTTTATGGCCTGAGCAAAGCTTTCGGTGAGGACCTGTCGCGCTTTTATTTTGACCGCTACGGAATTGAGACCGCCTGCATGCGAATCGGCTCTTCGTTTCCCGAGCCACGCGACCGCCGCATGCTGGCCACATGGCTGAGTTATGACGACCTGCACCGCCTGATCACCGCTTGCCTCACTACGCCCGTGCTCTCGCACAGCATTGTGTTTGGCATGTCCAACAATGCGGTGACTTGGTGGGACAACTCGCAGGCCAATCATGTTGGTTTCAAAGCGCAAGACAGCTCGGATGTCTTTCGTGATGCCGTCTACGCCAGTACCAGGGCGCCTGACCTGAGCGATCCTGCGGTGCAATTCCAGGGTGGCGGCTTTGTCAAAGCCGGCCCTTACGCTGATTGAACGCCATGCAGCCGCAAGCCGAACTCCTCGTTGACGCCCGCCATGGCACTGGTGAAAGCCCGGTCTGGCATGTGGGTGAGCAGGCGCTTTACTGGGTCGACATTCCGGCGCGTGCTCTTTGGCGTTGGGATGCGGCCAGCGGCCAGTTAAGCAGCTGGCTTGCGCCTGAGATGCTGGCCTGTATCGCCTGGGGCGGGCATCCCGGGCGCTGGATTGCCGGCATGGAAAGCGGCATTTTTGAGTTACAAACTGAAGGCACTGCGCTGCAAACTAAGTTGTTGGCTCCTGTGGCACACGCCAGCCAAAACATGCGTTTTAACGACGGGCGCTGCGACCGTCAGGGCCGTCTGTGGGCCGGCACCATGGTGATGAACATGGGTCTGGCTTCAACGGTCGGGGCGCTTTACCGCTATGACGCGGCGGGTCTGCACAAGGTCATCGACGGGTTGATCACGTCCAACGGCCTAGGCTTCAGCCCGGATGGTCGCACGATGTATTTGTCTGATTCGCATCCCTCGGTGCAAAGCATCTGGGCTTTTGACTATGACATTGAGAGCGGTACGCCGTCGAAGCGTCGGCTGTTTGTGGACATGAACGCCTATCCCGGCCGGCCGGATGGCGCTGCCGTAGACGCCGATGGTTGCTATTGGATTTGCGGTAACGATGCGGGCCTCATTCATCGCTTCACACCGGCGGGCAAGCTGGACCGCTCTTTAGCCGTACCTGTCAAAAAACCAGCCATGTGCGCTTTTGGTGGCGCTGGGCTGGACACCTTGTTCGTCACCTCGATTCGCCCCGGTGGCGATGTCGATCTGAGCGACCAGCCACTTGCCGGCAGTGTGTTTGCTTTGCGCCCCGGCGTGCGCGGCCTGCCCGAGCCGGCTTTTGTTTGAATTTTTCGTCAGTCTTTTTTATTTTTGAGGTGATTCATGACACAGGCCGTTCCTTACCAATCATTTCCCAATAGCTTCAAACGCGATCTGTTGGCCGGTAAAAAACTCATCGGTATCTGGTCTTCATTGGCCAATGAAATCAGCACCGAGGTGCTGGGTGTGGCCGGCTTTGATTGGGTGGTGCTCGACGGTGAACACTCGCCCAACAATGTTCGTACTTTCATCACCCAAATGATGGCGCTCAAGGACAGTCCGACCGCGCCCGTCGTGCGCCCTTCATGCAACAGTGCGGTCGAGATAAAACAGTTGCTTGACGCGGGGTTTTATAACTTTCTGATTCCTTTTGTTGAGAGTGCCGAAGAAGCCCGCAGCGCCGTGTCGGCCACGCGCTACCCGCCACAGGGTGTTCGCGGTGTGTCGGTGTCCCAGCGCGGCAACCGTTACGGGACCGTGCCGGACTATTTCAAGAACGTCAATGACAACATTTGCGTGATGGTGCAAATTGAAAGTATGGCCGGCGTGGCTGCGGTCAAGCAGATCGCTGCCGTGGATGGCGTCGACAGCATCTTTGTCGGCCCTTCTGACCTGGCCGCCGCGCTCGGTCATCTGGGCAACCCCGGGCACCCTGAGGTGCAGGCCGTGATTGCCCAGATCTTTGCAGACGCCAAGGCAGCCGGCAAACCTTCTGGCATTTTGGCGCCGCTTGAAGCGCACGCCCGCAAGTACCTGGAAATGGGCTGCACCTTCGTGGGCGTGGGCAGCGATCTGGGTGCCTTTCGCGCCGCCACCCAGGCCTTGTGCGACCGTTACCGCGACTGAGTACGCACCTGCGAGTGCAGATTTTTTGAACTAACAACAGGAATTTGAAATGAGTCAATTAGGATTTATCGGCCTGGGCATCATGGGCACGCCCATGGCGGCGCATTTGATCAAGGCAGGCCACAAGCTGTTTGTGCACACGCGCAGCAAAGTGCCGGCAGATTTGCTGAGCGCCGGCGCCACTTCTTGCGCCAGCGCCACCGAGGTCGCGCAGCATGCCGACATCATTTTCATGATGCTGCCAGACACACCTGATGTCGAGAAAGTTTTGTTTGGCGACAAGGGCGTGTGCGCAGTTCTGTCCAAAGGCAAGACGGTGGTCGACATGAGCTCCATCTCGCCGATGGACACCAAGGTGTTTGCGCAAAAAATCAACGCAATGGGTGCTGACTACCTGGACGCGCCGGTCTCCGGTGGCGAGGTGGGTGCCAAGGCCGCCAGCCTGACCATCATGGTGGGCGGGCCCGAGGCAGTGTTCGAGCGCGTCAAACCGCTGTTTGAACTCATGGGTAAAAATATCACGCTGGTGGGCGGCAATGGTGACGGCCAAACCTGCAAGGTGGCCAACCAGATCATCGTGGCGCTGAACATTGCCGCCGTGGGTGAGGCTTTGCTGTTTGCCAGCAAGGCCGGCGCCGACCCGGCCAAGGTGCGTCAAGCCCTGATGGGCGGGTTTGCTTCTTCGCGCATCCTGGAAGTGCATGGCGAGCGGATGATCAAGCGCACTTTCAATCCGGGCTTTCGCATTGGCCTGCATCAAAAAGATTTGAGCCTGGCTCTCAGCGGTGCCCGCGCTCTGGGCGTGGCCTTGCCGCAAACGGCAGGTGCTGCGCAGCTGATGCAGGTGTGCAGTGCCAACGGCATGCAGGACCTGGACCACTCGGCGCTGGTGCGGGCCCTTGAGTTGATGGCAGGGCACGAGGTCGCCAAGGCCTGAGCGCTCTGGGCTTGAGTGTTTAGGTGCTCAGTCGCTCAGGCGCTCAGCCGCGAAGAGTAGCGGCAGACCTGCGGGTTAAACCAGGTATTGGAGAACTCCGCCAGCTCACCGCTGGCCGTCCATGACTGGCGCACGATAAAACCGCTCACCTCGTCGCTGTTAATGCCGAAGGCTTTCACCCGCCAGGTTGGAACAGCGGCGGCTGAGATGTGGTCCTCGACGCGGCTGATCCACACGTTAAAAGCTGTCTGGTAGAACAGGTACATCGAGTCGCCCAGGTTTTTAGCCTTGAGCTTGTCGTGGTGACGTGCGTCAAACCAAATCTCCTCCAAGGCTACCGGCGTGCTGTTAAGAAATCGTAAACGCCGCACACGCCATGCTTCAGGGTGCGCGCTGGCGCCTAGCACCGGCACCTCAGACGGACGCGCGACCAGCGCCAAACTCAAAATCTTGGCCGTTGGCAGACCCGGTCCGTCCAGCAGCTCGAGCCGGAAAAATTCATAAATGCCTTTGCCAGTCTGGCTGCTGCGCACATACGTGCCAGAACCCTGAATGCGCTCGAGAACTTGTTGCTCTTGCAGCAGGGCCAGCGACTTGCGCAAAGTGCCCACAGCCACGCCTAAGGACACAGCCAGTTCGGCTTCGGTGGGCAAGCGTTCGCCTGCGCGCCAGTGGCCAGCCCGGATCTGCCGCGTCAGCAACTCCGAAATCTGCAGGTAAATGGGAAGGGGCTTGGCCCGCGCAAGTGCGTTCATCTGGAACCAATGGTAATTGGATTGCCGGCGAACTTAAATTCATGTACTATTCATGCACTTTTTAAAACCCTGTGGGGAAATTGTTGATGCAAGTTGTACCGATACGGGGTGAAGGCCTTGATGGCGCCGAAGTCGCTTGGTTTGCACCGCTTTGCTCTGACGACTTTCGCCATCTGGGCGTGCCGCAGGGTGATTTGCGCAGCAGCTGGGAGAACACCAGCCGCATCGTGCTGCGGGCCGAGCAGCATGGCTTTCGCAATGTGCTGTGCCCCTCTTCCTACCAGGTGGGGCAGGACACGCTGAGCTTTGTTGCCGCCATGGCGCCGCTGACCTCGCGCATCAACTTGCTGGCAGCCATCCGATGCGGCGAGATGCATCCTGCCATGCTGGCGCGCACCGTTGCCACTCTGGACCACATGCTGGAGGGTCGGCTGACACTGAACGTCATTTCCTCGGATTTTCCCGGTGAAAAGGCCGACAGCGACTACCGTTACCGCCGCTCCTTTGAGGTGGTCGAAATCCTCAAGCAAGCCTGGACGCAGGACGAAATCAACTACCAAGGCCAGATCTACCAGCTCCAGGGTTTAACGACTGACCCGGTAAGGCCGTACCAGCAAAACGGCGGGCCGTTGTTGTACTTTGGCGGCTACAGCCCGCCGGCGCTGGAGCTGTGTGGCGCGCACTGTGATGTGTACCTGATGTGGCCTGAAACCCGCGAGATACTGGCGCAACGCATGCGCGATGTGCATGCGCGTGCAGCCCATTACGGTCGTGTGCTGGACTACGGGCTGCGTATACACATGATCGTGCGCGACACGGAGGCCGAAGCGCGCGAGTACGCGCGTGAACTCGTCTCCCAGTTGGACGACGAAAAAGGCCGCGAGATACGCGCCCGTGCACTCGATGCCGGCAGCCTGGGTGTCTCTACCCAGGCGCGCAGCCGCGAGTTGGCCGACATCGAAGGTTATGTCGAGCCGCATTTATGGACGGGTGTGGGCCGTGCCCGCAGCGGCTGTGGTGCGGCGCTGGTTGGCAGCGTGGACCAGGTTCTCAGTGAAATTCATGCCTACCAAAAGATGGGCATTCGTGCATTTATTTTTTCGGGCTACCCGCACCTCGATGAATGCGACATATTTGGCAGCAAGGTGCTGCCACAATTGCAAACTTGCTCGCTGGCCCATGCTTATGGCCGTATACCGGCCAGCACCCCCGCCACCCCACTTGGACTAGGAACTCGTCGATGAAGATGCCCCGCGTTGAATTGAACCCCGGCCTGTCGCTCAGCCGACTGGCTTACGGCGTCTGGCGCCTGTCTGAAGCGGCGGACACATCGGCGCAAGCCGTCGCCGGCCGGATTCAGGCTTGCCTGGACCAGGGCATCACGACTTTTGACCATGCCGACATCTACGGCGGCTACAGTTGCGAAGCCTTGTTCGGTGCGGCGCTGCGTGCCCAGCCTGGCCTGAAGGCGCGCATAGAAATTGTCACTAAATGCGACATCATGCTGGTGTCAGAGCAGCGGCCGGACAACCGCGTCAAACATTACGACACCTCCGCCGCCCACGTGCAGGCCAGCGTGGAGCGCTCTTTAAAAAATATCGGCGTGGACGCCATTGACCTGCTGTTGATTCACCGGCCTGACCCGCTGATGGACCACCACGCTTTGGGCGCCTGTCTGGACAGCTTGATTCAAAGCGGCAAGGTGCGTGCGGCGGGCGTGTCCAACTTCATGCCCTGGGACATGGAATTGCTCCAGTTGGCTATGAAAAACTCCCTGGTGACCAACCAGATTGAAATCGGGCTGATGCAAACCCGTGGCTTTGTGGATGGACAAATTGCCCATGCACAGCGCCTGGGTGTGCCGGTCATGGCCTGGTCACCCCTGGGCGGTGGTCGTTTGTTTGGCCAGGATGCTGCGGCCTTGCGTTTGCGTCCGGCGCTGCAGCGCATTGCAGGCGCGCAGGGCGTTGATGAAACCGCTGTGGCCATTGCCTGGCTGCTGCACCATCCCGCGCGCATCATCCCGGTGCTGGGCACCAACGACCCGGCGCGCATTGCGCGCATGCGAGACGCATTGCGCGTCACGCTCGATCGTCAGACCTGGTTTGAGTTGTATTCGCTGGCCAATGGAGCGGCAGTGCCATGAGCCGTGCATACCGGGACGCTTTGTCTTGCTTGGCCACCGGCGTGACGGTGGTGACGGCGCATCATCAGCATCAGGATTGGGGTATGACCTGCAATTCCTTCAGTTCGGTTTCCTTGGAGCCCCGACTGGTGCTCTGGAGCATTCGGCAAAGCGCCAGCAGCCGCGCTGCATTTGTGGGCGCCGGTGGCTACACAATCAGCGTTTTGTCGCAAGAGCAGCAAGCGCTGGCGCAGCAGTTTTCCTCTGGTGACATGGCTCAGCGCTTTGCCGGCGTACCGGCAGACAGGCTCGACAGTGGGCGCTTGAAGATCGCCGCTGGTAGCGCCTGGTTTGACTGTGCCCTGGTACAGGTAATCCCAGCCGGTGACCATGATATTTTGCTGGGCGAAGTGCTTGACTTCGGCTGCTCGTCGGCACTGCCGCTGATCTTTTCGCAGAACCAGTTTATGCCCGGCCGTCAGCAAGCTGCTTGCAGCTAAGGCCGCGTCACTTCACTTCAGATCTTCCAACTGCCGCTGCGCAAATCAATTGCCTGCCCGGTGCGCGCCGACTCCTGCGCCGCCAGGCCCATCACGACCGCGGCCAGCCCGTCTTGCAAGCTGACCTCGACCGGCCCCTCGCCCAGCACGGCGGCCCGAAAGCGCTGGTGCTGGTAAAAAGTGGAGCCATTGTGGTCGCCGGCGGCCAGAGCAGCCGGGTCTATCGGCACCTCGAGTACCACCGGGCCTTTAGGTTCGCGCGGGCTCATCACCAGTTGTGCGGTGGGCGGCTCGCCCAGATGCGCCGGCCAGAAACGGCCGGGGCCGGGCACAAAGCATTCAAGCTTGGCGAGCGGCCCGACAACTGAGATCTCTTCCTGGTAACGCGCGCCTTCGGCAAACATGCATAACTCCAGCAGCGCGCGCTGGCCGGATGCGAAGTCGACAACCACATAGGCGTTGTCCAGAATGTCCGGCACGCCTTCAGGATAGCGTTCGTCCAGGTGGTTGTGCTGTGCAGAAGCCGATGCATAAATCCGCACGGGCTCGCTGCCCGTCAGGTGGCGCATCAGGTCAAAGAAGTGGCAGCATTTTTCAACCAGTGTGCCGCCCGTGTAGCGGTTAAAGCGGTTCCAGTCGTCGACTTTGACCAAAAAAGGAAAGCGGTGTTCGCGAATGCTCAGCAGCGTCACCGGCCCGGTGTTGGCCTGTGAATGCACTTCTTCGGCCAAGCGCGCTACGGGCGGCATGTAGCGGTACTCCATGGCCACCCAGATCGGCGCCGGGTAGCTTGTCGCAACTGTTTGCAGGGCGCGCACGTCCTCAAGACTGGTGCAGGCCGGTTTTTCGAGCAACAGGGGAAGCGGTCTCAGGCGGGCAATCTGCTGGAGCTGTTCGGCGTGCCGGAAATTGGGGCTGGTGATCACCAGGCAATCAACGTCTTCGGCTGTGACCACATCTTCCAGACTGCTGCAGCGCTGCGCGCCTGGCGCCAGAGCGATCGCCCGCGTTGCCATGGTCTCGTCCGGCTCAAAGATGCGGGTGACAGCGCTGGCCGGCAAGAGCGCGATATTGCGCAAATGCTCCTGCCCCATCATGCCGCAGCCGATAAAACCGTAGCGCAGTGTTTTCATGTCGGACTCTAAATCAAAGATAGATGAATTGTGCCTTGAAACCCCTGGCTTGGAAGCAAAAAAAGCGCCTGCAACCCGGGGGGCTGCAGGCGCTTTGGCCAGGGCTAAGCCGCAGGGCTTACTGCATGTCGATGAAACTGCGCAGCTTGTCGCTGCGGCTGGGGTGTTTCAACTTGCGCAGCGCTTTGGCTTCGATCTGACGAATACGCTCGCGCGTCACGTCAAACTGCTTGCCGACTTCTTCCAGCGTGTGGTCGGTCGA
>CAMBWM010000030.1 GCA_945871335.1 Polaromonas sp. YR568
CTGGTGGCCGGTCGCGGTTTTGAGCGCCTGCGTGCTGCCGGCATCGAGGTCGAGGTCGGCGCGGGTGAGCAGGCCGCCCGGGAATTGAACATCGGCTTTTTCAGCCGCATGCTGCGGCAAACGCCCTGGGTGCGCATGAAAACCGCCGCCTCACTCGACGGCACCACCGCCTTGGCCAACGGCCAAAGCCAGTGGATCACCTCACCCGAGGCGCGTGCCGACGGCCATGCCTGGCGCGCTCGCGCCTCGGCCGTGCTGACCGGCATCGGTACGGTGCTGCAAGACAACCCGGGCCTGGATGTGCGCTTGGTGCCTTGCAGCCGTCAGCCGCACCGCATCATCATCGACAGCGCACTGCAAACGCCGCTGGACGCGCGTATCTTTATGCCAGAAGGCGAGGTCTGGATCTACACCGCCAGTCAGGACGCGGCCAAAACCCGGGCCCTGCAAGCGCGTGGTGCCAGCGTGCACTGCTTGCCGGGCTCGAACGGCAAGGTGGATCTGGCCGCCGTTCTGCGCGATCTCGGGCAGCGCCAAATCAACGAACTGCACGTGGAAGCCGGCTTCAAGCTCAACGGCTCTTTGGTGCGTGAAGGTCTGGTCGATGAGTTTTTGGTCTATCTTGCCCCTAAGTTACTCGGCCCGGGCCAGGGCATGCTGGCACTGGCGGCGCTGCCTGCTTTGGCAGATGCCCTAGCGCTTGAATTCATGTCTGTCGAGCGCGTCGGGCCGGACTTAAGGCTGCTGGCGCGGGTCCCGGGACGAGGCAATTTTTAAACCGGGCCGGATCAGGCCCATTTACCTGCGAAAATAGCGCATGTTTACCGGAATCATCACCGGCGTGGGGCGCATCGTCACTGTCCACCGCCTGGGCAGCTCTTTAGACCATGGCAATCGATTGACCATCGAAACACCATCGGGCTACCTCGACGACGTCGGCCCTGGCGACAGCATCGCGCTCAATGGCGCGTGCATGACCGCCACCCACCTGGACGCCGCACGCAACCAGTTCACCATCGACATGTCGGCCGAATCGCTTCGCAAAACCTGCGGCCTGTCCGACCCCGGTCCCATCAACCTCGAAAAAGCGCTGCGCGCCAACGACCGCCTGGGCGGCCACATTGTCTCGGGCCATGTCGACGGTATCGGCAGCGTCACCTATTTCGCCCAGATCGGCGAGAGCTGGGAGCTGCGCATTCTGGCTCCCGCCGGCATCAGCAAGTATTTAGCCTACAAGGGCTCGATCACGGTCAACGGCGTCAGCCTGACAGTCAACAGCGTGAATGACCTTGCCGGGCCCGACGCCGGTTGCGAGATCAGCATCAACCTCATCCCTCACACCGTCGAGAACACGGCCTTGGGCCAGCTTCAATCGGGCAGCCAAGTCAACCTGGAGATTGACCTGATCGCCCGCTACGTGGAGCGCATGCTCCAGGACAAACCGAAAGCCTCAGCATGACACTTGAAGTTTCACCCGTTGAGGACATCGTGGCCGACATGGCGGCAGGCAAGATCGTCATCCTGATTGACGAAGAAGACCGCGAAAACGAGGGCGATCTGGTGCTGGCAGCAGACCACGTTAGCGCTGAAGCCATCAACTTCATGGCCCGCTTCGGCCGCGGCCTGATCTGCCTGACGCTCACGCGTGAACGCTGCGAACGCCTGCAACTGCCACCCATGACCGCCCGCAACGGCGACAAGAAAGGCACTGCCTTCACCGTCTCGATTGAAGCGGCTGAAGGCGTGAGCACCGGCATTTCTGCCGCCGACCGCTCCCGCACGGTGCAAGCGGCAGTGGCTAAAAACGCCCAGGTCGACGACCTCGTGCAACCGGGCCATATTTTTCCGCTGCAGGCCGTAGACGGCGGCGTGCTGATGCGCGCCGGCCACACCGAAGCCGGTTGCGACCTGGCGGCCATGGCCGGCTGCTCGCCGGCGTCGGTGATCTGCGAGATCATGAACGACGACGGCACCATGGCGCGTCTGCCCGACCTGCTGATCTTTGCCCAGACGCATGGCCTGAAGATTGGCACCATTGCCGATTTGATCGAACACCGCAGCCGGCACGAATCGTTGATCGAAAAAATCGGCACCCGTACGCTGCAAACCGCGTTTGGTGAATTCACGGCGCACGCTTTCAAAGACAAGCCCAGCCAGGGCGTGCACCTGGCGCTGGTCAAAGGGCAATGGGTCGTCGACGAGACCGTGGCCGCGCGCGTGCACGAGCCGCTGTCGGTGTTTGACGCACTTGAAGTCGGCCGGACCATGCACTCCTGGAGCCTGGACCAAAGTCTGCAGCTTGTTGCTGCTGAGGGCCGGGGCGTGGTGGTGCTGCTGAACTGCGGTGAGAGCGGCGCGCAGTTGCTGGCGCAGTTTGAAGGCACGGCCAAAGCCAGCCACGCCCCCGGGCGCGGCCGCATGGACTTGCGCTCTTACGGCATAGGCGCACAAATTTTGCGTAACTGCGGCGTCAACAAAATGAGACTCATGGGCAACCCGCGCCGCATGCCCAGCATGACAGGTTACGGCCTGGAAATTACCGGCTACATCAACAAGCCATGAAGGACACCCCACGTGTTTGAAGCAGACAAAGGCCAAGCCGCGCCACTCAAGGGACAGGGACTGTCCATCGGCATCGTGCAGGCACGCTTCAACGAAGGTGTCACCAATGCGCTGGCCGCCGCCTGCATCGCCGAGCTGCAAGTGCACGGTGTACAAGCTGCGCAGATCCACCATATCAAGGTACCCGGCGCACTTGAAGTGCCTCTGGCCTTGCAGGCGCTGGCCGAAACCGAAAACTACGACGCACTCATCGCGCTGGGCTGCATCATCCGCGGTGAGACGTATCACTTTGAACTGGTGGCCAACGAAAGCGGCGCCGCTGTCACGCGGCTGGCGCTGGACTACCGGATACCGATCGCCAACGCTATTCTGACCACCGAAAACCTTGCCCAGGCCCAGGCCCGGCAAGAGGAAAAAGGCCGCGACGCTGCCCGTGTCGCCATCGAAATGGCCATGCTACTCGACGATCTTTCCTGAAATGAACATGACCTCCGCTCCCAAACGCCCCCCGCAGAGCCGCACCGGCCTGACCGATACGGGCGTCAAAAAAGCCGCCGACAAATCAGCCCGCACCCGCGCACGCGAGTTCGCACTCCAAGCGCTTTACCAGCACCTGGTGGGCGGTAATGAAGCCGACGCCATCGATGCCTTCACGCGCGATCTGGTCGGTTTTCACAAAGCAGATGCTGTTCACTTTGACGCTTTGCTGCATGGCTGTATTGAAGGCGCCGTGGCGCTGGACGCCGCCATCCTTCCGCTCTTGGACCGCAAGATGAACGAGATCTCGCCTGTCGAGCATGCCGTGCTGTGGATTGGTGCTTACGAATTTCAGCACTGCCCCGATGTTCCCTGGCGCGTCATTCTCAACGAATGCATCGAACTGGCCAAGGCTTTTGGCGGCACCGACGGCCACAAGTGGGTTAACGGCGTGCTCAACCAACTCGCGCCCAGCTTGCGGTCTGCAGAGGTGGCCGGCGACAGAAACCGCTGAGACCAGGCGCCGTGGTGAGAATTTCCAATCGCGCCCAAAAAATTGAGCCCTTCTATGTGATGGAAGTTGCCAAAGCTGCCTCTGCGCTGGCGTCACAGTTTGCCGACAGCAGCCGGCCAATGATTTTTTTAAACATCGGCGAGCCTGACTTTAGTGCGCCACCGCTGGTGCAAGAGGCCGCAGCGCGCGCTATTTCGCAAGGCCACACGCAGTACACGCAGGCTACCGGCTTGCCGGCGCTGCGCGAGAAAATCAGCGCTTGGTATGCCAGCCGCTTCGGTGTCGATGTCGCGCCCGGCCGCATCATCGTCACGGCCGGCGCCTCGGCGGCACTGCACCTGGCTTGCCTGGCCCTGATCGAAGCGGGCGACGAGATTCTGATGCCGGACCCAAGCTATCCCTGCAACCGGCATTTTGTGGGTGCTGCAGAGGGCCGCTCCACCTTGATTCCAACCACTGCGGCTGAACGCTTTCAGCTCACCACCGAGAAAGTTGACGCCGCCTGGAGCGCGCAGACGCGCGGCGTCCTGCTGGCCTCACCTTCGAATCCGACCGGCACCTCGATTGCGCCTGACGAATTGCAGCGCCTGCACAGCCTGGTGCACAGCCGCGGCGGCATCACGCTCATGGACGAGATTTACCTGGGTCTGAGCTTTCAAGAACGCTTTGGCCAGACGGCGCTGGCCATGCCCGGAGAACTGGGCCAGAGCATCATCAGCGTCAACAGTTTTTCCAAGTACTTCAACATGACGGGCTGGCGGCTCGGCTGGCTGGTGGTGCCCGAGGCGCTCGCCCCGGTGATCGAGCGCATGGCGCAAAACCTCTTCATCTGCCCGAGCACCGTGGCCCAACACGCGGCCCTGGCCTGTTTTGAGCCCGAGAGCCTGGCCGAGTACGAACGCCGCCGCGCTGAGTTCAAAGCCAGGCGCGATTACTTCATTCCCGAACTCAACCGCCTGGGCTTGACGGTGCCGGTGATGCCGGACGGTGCTTTTTATGCCTACGCCGACTGCAGCGCCGCCGTGAACAAACTGGATCTACGGGGTGGCCAGCCGGACGGCACCGGCGGCAGTTGGGACTTTGCTTTTGAACTCATGCAGCGCGCCCGCCTGGCAGTGACACCCGGGCGCGACTTCGGTCAGGCAGCGCCGGCCAAATACATTCGCTTTTCAACCGCCAGCTCGATGACGCATCTGCAAGAAGCAGTGGCACGCCTGGAGTCGATTCTTGCTTAAGCCGGTGCCGTCCCCTTTCAGCTGGACGCTGAGAATTTACTGGGAAGACACAGACGCCGGTGGCATCGTTTTTTATGCCAATTACCTGAAATTTTTTGAGCGTGCGCGCACCGAGTGGTTGCGCTCTCTGGGCATTGAGCAGCAAGCTTTGCGCGCGCAAAGCGGCGGTATGTTCATCGTCACTCAAACCGAGGTGCGTCACTTGTTACCATGTCGACTGGACGATGAAATCGTTGTGACTGCCGGGCTGCTTGAAAGCGGGCGCGCGTCCATGACGATACAGCAGCAGGCTTTTTTAAAAACGCCTGGTCAGCCGCAACTGATCGCCGAAGCCAGCATCCGCATCGGCTGGGTCAACGCCACCAGCCTCAAGCCCGCACGCCTACCTACTTCTATTTTGGACAGTCTGGAGAAACGCTCATGAACCAAGATCTTTCAATCATCCATCTCATCCTGAACGCCAGCTGGGTGGTGCAAGCCGTGGTCGCGCTGCTGGTGTGTATATCGATAGCCAGCTGGGCGGCCATCTTTAGCAAAATCGTGGCTCTGCGGCGGGTGGCCGCGCTCAACGACGAGTTTGACCGCGACTTCTGGTCAGGCACCAGCCTCAACGAGCTGTTTGCCGCCGCCACACAAAACGCCCGCGGCACCGGCCCGATGGAACGCATTTTTGCCAGCGGTATGCGGGAGTATCAAAAACTGCGTGAGCGCCGTGTGCTGGACACCGGCGCCTTGCTTGACGGCGCACGCCGCGCCATGCGGGCCAGCTACCAGCGCGAACTCGACAGCATCGAGTCCAACCTGTCGTTTCTGGCGACTGTCGGCTCAGTCTCGCCTTACATCGGATTGTTCGGCACGGTTTGGGGCATCATGCACGCGTTCACGGGATTAGCTGCACTCGAGCAAGTCACGTTGGCCAGTGTGGCGCCCGGCATTGCCGAAGCCCTGGTGGCCACGGCCATCGCCCTCTTTGCAGCCATCCCGGCCGTGGTCGGCTACAACCGTTTTGCGCACGACATTGACCGCATAGCCAACAAGCTAGAGACCTTCATCGAAGAGTTCTCCAACATCCTGCAACGTAATCTGGGCGCTCAGTCGGCCTCTGGTCACTGAGCGGCCTGTGCATTAACGGAGCCCGACACATGCCTGCAGTCAACTCACGCGGCCGCGGTCGCCGCACCATCAGCGAAATCAATATGGTGCCCTTCATCGACGTGATGCTGGTGTTGCTCATCATCTTCATGGTGACCGCGCCACTGATCACGCCCAGCGTGATCGCCCTGCCCCGCGTCGGCAAAGCGCCGGCCCAGCCGCCCAAACCCATCGAAGTGCTGATCGACAAAAATAAAGTTATTCAGATCAAGGCATACGGCACGCCTGTCACCACCCAGCTCAGTGAGGTCGGCAACACTGTCAAGCGCCTGCAGCCTGCCGTGCCCCAAGGCGAGCAGCCCTCGCCCGTGGTGATCAGCGCAGACAAATCCATCCCCTACGAAACCGTGGTGGATGTCATGGACTCTCTGCAACGCGCCGGTGTTTTGCGTGTTGGTCTGTCGGTGCAAAGCGGAAAAAAGTAAAACCGCCTGACCCAGATGTCCAATGTTGATGACCGCTCAGACCTTGCGCCCCGCGCCGAACCGGGTGTGTTGCGCGCGTTCGGCTTGGCCTTGCTGGTGCATCTGTTGCTACTCACCGCGCTGACCTGGGGCGTGAGTTGGAAAAACAAAGACCAGTCTCTTAGCTTTGAAGCCGAGCTCTGGTCAGCCTTACCCCAAGAAGCAGCACCGCCGCTGGAGGCCCCTCCTCCGCCGCCGCCCGAGCCGGTAGCACCACCGGCACCCGCTCCTGCACCTGCGCCGCCACCCAAGGCCGAAGCTGTGCCCGATGCCGACATTGCCATCGAGCGTGAGAAAAAACGCTTGGTCGAAGACAAAAAGAAAGCTCAGGCTCTGGCCGATAAAACTGAAAAAGCTAAAAAAATAGAAGAGGCCAAAAAACTCGCTGAAGACAAAGCCAAAGCGGCCAAGCAAGCCAAGCTCGAAGCCAAAAAACAAGCTGTTCAAAAAGAACAGCTGGCTAAAAAAGAAGCCGTGCTGGCGGCTGTACAACGCAAAGAAAACCTGGAAAGGCAAAATGCCCTTCTAGGCGCCACAGGCGGGGCACAGGCCGCAGGCGCGGCACTGAAAGCCAGCGGCCCCTCTGCCACCTATGGCAGCAAGGTGCGCGCCAAGGTCAAGCCCAACATCATCTTCACCGAAGACATCGCCGGCAACCCGGTCGCAGAAGTGGAAGTACGCACCACCCTGGACGGCACGATCATCAGCCAGCGCCTTGTCAAGACCAGCGGGAACAAGGCATGGGATGAGGCCGTGATCAAGGCCATCATCCGAACTGAAACCATGCCGCGCGACACTGACGGCCGGGTGCCGACCCCGATGATCATCGAGTTCAGGCCGAAGGACTGAGGGGGGCAGGAATGACGCCTTACTCGTACACCACGTGTGCCAAGCCGCGGTCCGCTTGCGCCATCCAGCTGGCCAGGGCGGCATCGCTGGGGTAGAACCTGGCGGCTTCGCCCAGTTGCAGCTCTGCGCTGGCGCCTTGGCGACTCAAGCTCAGACGTACAGACAAGCCGCGCACCTGCTCGCCCTGTTCGTTGCTTTGGCGCCGGGGCGGAAAGTCTTTGACTAAACGCGCTACATCCGGTGCACTGCCATTGACGGCCACACGCAGGTACTTGCCAAAGCGGCAGCGGGCTTCTTCGAGGTCCCAGACTTGCGTGACCTTGAGACGAAAGCCACCGGCGCGGCGATCGGGCTGCAAACTGGCTTGAACGATGACAAGCTCGTCGTCTCGCAGCTGGTTACGGTGCGCGTTGAGCACCGCCTCGTCGGCAGTGGCTTCTATCGCTGCCGTCTTGTCATCGAGTTTGAACAGCGCGAGTTTGCCGCGAACGCCATTGATGACTTGCAGGTCGGTGACGATGGCAGCGATCAGCTGGGGCTCTCGCGAATCAATCAAGTCTGCAATCTTGCATTTCGCAAACTGGCGCACTTCAAGCTCAACCTCTTCAAAAAGATGACCCGACAGGAAAAAGCCGATAGCGGTTTTCTCATGCGTCAGGCGTGTCTTGACGCCCCAGGGCATGGCCTCGACCAACGGTGGCTCTTGCGTGCTGGCAGCGTGAGAGTCGCTCATGTCAAACAGACCGCCCTGGTTGGCATTGGCCTGGGTTGCGGCCGAGAACTCAAAGGCGCGATCGACCGAAGCCAGCAGCTCGGCGCGGTTCAGGTGCAGGTTGTCAAAAGCGCCGGCCTTTATGAGGGCTTCGACCGTTCGCTTGTTGAGCTTGGACTTGTCCACGCGCACGCAAAAGTCATACAGCGAGGTGAAAGGCCCGCCCTCGTCGCGCGCCGAGACCATGGCCGCAATGGCTTGCTGGCCGGTGCCCTTGATGGCACCCAGTCCGTAGCGGATGCTCTTGTCGGTGATGGGCTCGAAGCGGTAGTTGCCGCGGTTGACGTCAGGCGACTCAAAGCTGATGCCCATCTTGACGGCGTCGCCAAACAGTACCTTGAGCTTGTCTGTGTCGTCCATCTCCACCGTCATGTTGGCGCAGAAAAACTCAGCCGTGTAATGCACCTTGAGCCAGGCCGTGTGATAAGCCAGCAGCGAGTAGGCGGCGGCGTGCGACTTGTTGAAGCCATAGCCGGCAAAGCGCTCCATCAAGTCAAAGATTTCATCGGCCTTGACTTCATTGATAGCGTTCTTGGCCGCGCCGTCGCGAAAGATCTGGCGGTGCGTGGCCATCTCGTCGGCGTCTTTTTTACCCATGGCACGGCGCAGCATGTCAGCGCCGCCCAGCGAGTAGCCGCCCAGAATCTGCGCGGTCTGCATCACCTGCTCCTGGTAGACCATGATGCCGTAGGTCTCAGACAGCATGTTGGCCACCAGCGGGTGCGGGTAGACCACTTCCTCACGACCTTGTTTGCGCGCTACAAAGGTCGGTATCAAATCCATCGGGCCAGGCCGGTACAGCGCATTGAGTGCGATCAAATCTTCCAGGCGCGAGGGTCGCGCGTCCTTGAGCATGCGCTGCATGCCGCTGCTTTCAAACTGGAACACAGCCTCGGTTTTACCTTCTGCAAACAGGCGGTAAACCTTGGCGTCGTCGAGCGGCAGGTTTTCGAAAGCAAAATTCTCCTGGCCCGCATGGCGCTGCATGATGAACTCACGCGCTATCTCCAAAATTGTCAGCGTGGCCAAGCCTAAGAAGTCGAACTTCACAAGACCGATCGCCTCGACGTCATTTTTGTCATACTGGCTCACCGCTGAGTCACTGCCGGGTTGCTGGTAAAGCGGGCAAAAGTCGGTCAACTTACCCGGCGCAATCAACACCCCGCCAGCATGCATGCCGACGTTGCGTGTCAAGCCTTCGAGCTTGCGCGCCAGCTCCAGCAGCGTGCGCACATCTTCCTCTTTGCTTTCGCGCTCGGCCAGAATCGGCTCAGCCTCCAGTGCGTAAACCACCTTGTCATTTTTTTTGTCGCGGTCGGGCGGCGGCAATTGCAGCGTGACCGCCTGGCCCGGCTTGTTGGGAATCAGTTTGGAGATGCTGTCACAAAAGCCGTAAGGAAAGTCGAGAGCGCGGCCCACATCGCGAATCACGGCGCGCGAAGCCATGGTGCCGAAGGTGACGATCTGACTGACCGCCTCTTTGCCGTACTTGTCCTTGACATAGTCGATCACGCGGTCGCGGTTACTTTGGCAAAAGTCAATGTCAAAGTCGGGCATGGACACCCGCTCAGGGTTCAAAAATCGCTCGAACAGCAGGTTGTATTGCAGCGGGTCCAGGTCGGTGATGCGCAGCGAATAGGCCACCAGAGAGCCGGCACCCGAACCCCGGCCGGGGCCCACCGGGCAGCCGTTGTTCTTGGCCCAGTTGATGAAGTCACCCACGATCAAAAAGTAGCCGGGGAAACCCATGTTGAGAATCACCTGAATCTCAAAGTCCAGGCGCGCCACGTACTCGGGGCTTTTTTCCTCGCGCAGTTTGGCGTCCGGGTACAAGTGCAGCAAGCGCCCTTTGAGCCCCTCGTGAGAGGCATGGCGGAAGTAAGCATCAATCGGCAGGCGCACGCCATCGACCTCGGGCGTCGGGTAGTCGGGCAGCATGGGTTTGCCCAGCTCCAGCTCCAGGTTACAGCGCTTGGCGATTTCAAACGAGTTGGCCAGCGCCGACGGAATGTCGGCGAACAACTCGCTCATCTGCGCCTGGCTCTTGAAGTACTGCTCGCGCGTGAACTTGCGCACGCGCCGCGCATTGCCCAGGATCTCGCCTTCCGAGATGCACACGCGCGCTTCGTGGGCCTCGTAATCGTCGCTGGTCAAAAACTGCACCGGGTGCGTGGCCACCACAGGCAGTTTCAACCGGGCAGCCAGTTGAACCGCAGAGAGCACATGGCGCTCGTCATCGGCACGCCCGGCGCGTTGTACTTCCAGGTAAAAGCGGTGAGGGAACATACCCGCAAAATGCAGCGCACATTCCATGCCGCGCGCCTGGTCTCCCTGCAGCAGCGCTTGGCCTACCGCGCCGGTCTGCGCGCCGGCCAGCGCGATCAGTCCTTCGCCGAGTTCCTGCAACCATTCGAGTTTGACGATCGCCTGATCACGCACCACGTTTTGAGTCCAGGCGCGGGTGATCAGCTCTGACAAATTGAGGTAACCGCGCCGGTCTTGCACCAGCAGCAGCAGGCGGGCCGGAGGTGCGCCTGGATCTTTGCCGGGAACTTCGACCCAAAGGTCGGCACCTATCAGCGGCTTGACGCCCTTGCCACGGGCCTGTTTGTAAAACTTGACCGTGCCAAACAAATTAGACAAGTCGGTGATGGCCAGTGCAGGCTGCTCATCGGTCTTGGCGGCCTCGACAATTTCATCAATCCGGTTGGTTCCGTCAACGACAGAAAACTCAGTGTGAATACGCAGATGAACAAACATGTATTTCATTTTAGGCGCCGCTTGCTCCTCTAACGTAGTTTGCTGAATTTACTTTTTAGTTTTTTTATATACACTTTATAGCTTGACCATCCTCAATATCGCGGCCTACCGTTTTGTCACTCTGACCGAACTGTTAGGCCTGCAAACAGCACTGCAGCAGGCCCTGAGTTACCACAGCATCAAAGGCACGGTGCTGCTGGCCCATGAAGGAATCAACCTTTTTTTGGCGGGGGAGGCTGTCGCAGTCCATCGCTTTTTAGACTGGCTTCGATTTAACAGCCGTTTTGCTGGTTTAGAGGCCAAGCAAAGTTGGTCAGCGCTGCAGCCTTTTCAAAAGCTGCAGGTCAAAATCAAGTCTGAAATCATTCGCATGAACCACCCGGCGATTGCGCCAGCCCAAGGCCGCGCGCCAACAGTGGATGCGGCCACACTGAAAATCTGGCTGGACCAGGGCCATGACGACCAAGGCCAGGCGGTGGTGACACTGGACACGCGCAACCACTTTGAAGTGGACTGCGGGACATTTGCTGGCGCCATCGACTGGCGGCTGAACAAATTCACCGAGTTTCCAGATGCTTTTGCTGCGCACCAGCCCGCGCTGCAAGGCAAAACCGTGGTGAGCTTTTGCACCGGCGGCATCCGCTGCGAGAAAGCCGCCCTCTTGATGCGTGAAGCCGGCTTGGCAGATGTCTACCAGCTCGAGGGCGGCATCTTGAAATACTTTGAAACCGTTGGGCATGCGCACTTCAAGGGCGGCTGCTTTGTGTTTGACGAACGCCGTGTGCTCGACGCCCAACTCGCCCCCCGCCCCGAACTTGGGCCGGAGCTCAGTCCTTGAGCACCTGCAAGACGTCGGAGCGGAATTCGCGGTTATAGAGAATTAAGACCACCACAGCGGTGGCGATCATGAAGGCTGTTGAAGAGAAAAACCAGGCCATCAGCGCAAAGCTCATGTAGTAAGCGCGCAATCCGTCGTTGAAGGTTTCAGCCGCCAGCCCGACCATGTGACTGGCGCGCGCCGCAAAGGCTTCGCGGTCAAACTTGCCCGATTCAAAATCTTTAGGCGCAGGCAGGGAGCCGATCAACAAAGCTGCAAAGGTGTACTGGCGCATGGACCAGCTGAACCGGAAAAACGCAAACACAAAGATGCCGATCATGAGCAGCACCTTCAGGTCAAAAATCAACACCGAGGTTTGAACTGCAAAAGGGATTTCGCGCACCAGTTCACTGGCCCGGTCGGTCGTGCCCATCAGGGCGAACAAGCCGCCGATGATGATGATGGTGGTGGACGAAAAAAAAGAGGGCGTGCTGGACAGGTTCTGGGTGATGATGCCGTCAAGCACACGCGGGTCGCGCCCGGTGGCTTGCAGCATCCAGAAGTGCCGATAGCGGTTGGTCGCCCGCAGGATAGACGGACGCCTGATGCTTTCATGGCGGGCAAACCAGGAATAGCTGAGCCAGCAGCCGAAAAACCAGGCGATGGCCAGCCAATCCTGCCAGGGCAGCAGAGTAAAAATGCGCATGGGCCATCTTAAACGCTGGCTGCCGTGCCCTTCAGATCAAGCGGCCTTAAAGCGTGACGACACCTCAGCTACGCGCCGCCCAAAGGCCTGGGCAGTTTCTAAATCGCCCGGCAGCATTTCGCTGGCGCCGGCATCCGAAGGCGACTGCGCCATGGCACCGCTGGAAGATCCCAAAAAGTTGGGGTCATTGCGGTGAGCCGCTTTGCTGTTGCTTGCCAACATGCCAAGCCCCACCCAAACGCCGCCGTGCTGCATGGCCAGCGTGCACAGGTAGTTCAAGGTGGATTGCTTGTCGCCATTGACCGATGCGCTGTTGGTAAAGCCGCCGAAGACCTTGTTTTTCCAGGTCTGCGAGAACCAGGGCTTGGAGCTGGCGTCTGCGAATTTTTTGAACTGCCAGCTCACGCTGCCCATGTAAGTGGGCGAACCCATGATGATGGCCGGCGCGGCAGCCAGCGCTTCCCAACCGCCCTCGGGCAAGTTGCCTTCTGCATCAATGGCCAGCAACACGGCACCGGCGCCTTCGGCCACGGCTTGCGCCATGCGCTGGGTATGGCCGTAGCCGGAGTGGTAAACAACAACAATTGAACTCATTTGAACTTCTTGGTTAAGGTTGAAAAAATCAGATGATCTTGGCGATGCCAGCGGGAATAAAAAGCAGAGCTATCAGCGCACGACCCAGAAAGGCCAAGGGGTTTTGCAAAACAGGGAACATTAAAACTTTCTAAAAATAAACAATCAGGCACAGAGGTCAAACACCAGCACTTCGGCGTCCTTGCCGCCGCTCAGGTGCAAATCACTTTCGGCCTGGAGCTTGGCCGCGTCACCGGCCTTTAGCACTTGACCGTTGACCTGTAACTCACCACGAATGAGTTGCACATAACTTTTACGCTGAGGGTCCAGCGGCAAATGTTTTTCTTCTGCGCCGTCAAACAAGCCAGCGTACAGACGGGCATCAGCATGAATGGTGAGCGAGCCGTCTGCCCCATCAGGTGAGGCCACCAGACGCAACTTGCCGCGCTTCTCAAGATCGGCAAAGCTTTTTTGCTCGTAACCCGGCGGGATGCCAGTGACGTTGGGCTCAATCCAGATTTGCAAAAAGTGCGTCTCAGAGTCCTGGGCGTGATTGAACTCGCTGTGCATGATGCCGCTACCGGCGCTCATGCGTTGCACATCGCCGGGCGGTATCGAGGCACCGTTGCCGATGCTGTCTTTGTGGCCAATCGCGCCACTCATGACGTAGCTAATGATCTCCATGTCGCGGTGACCGTGCATGCCAAAGCCGGTGCCAGGCTCAATACGGTCTTCGTTGATCACGCGTAAATTACCAAAGCCCATGTGCGCCGGGTCGTGGTAGCCCGCAAACGAAAACGAGTGGTAAGACTTGAGCCAGCCGTGATCGGCCCAGCCGCGTTCAGCGCACAGTCGCAAGGTCAGCATGGCATCGCCTTTCAGACAAAAAGAGGCGGGTGGCGCTTGGACATAGGCCAAGCGCCACCCGGTAAGCCTCTACTTTAGCCTTTCAGACCCGCTTCAGAGTTGAAGGTATTTGATGGCAAGGTTCAAATAAATTGAACTTTGCCGCAGCTCAGGCCGTCACAGGATTGGACAAAACACCCACGCCTTCAATGGCGATGTCGATGGTGTCGCCGGCCTTCATCCACACCGGCGGCGTGCGGGCGTAGCCCACGCCGCCGGGCGTGCCCATCACCAGCACGTCGCCGGGCTCCAGCGTCAGGCATTCGGACAGCAGCGCAATGGTGCGCGCCACACCGAAGACCATGTCTTTGGTGTCAGCGTCCTGCATGACCTTGCCGTTGAGAATCGACTGAATACGCAGCCCCACGCAACCTGCCGGCAACTCATCTGACGTCACCAGATGCGGGCCAAAACCGCCACTCGCGTCAAAGTTCTTACCGATGGTCCACTGGCTGGCTTTGCGCTGGTAGTCGCGGTAAGAGCCATCGTTAAAACATGCGTAGCCGAACACAGACTTCAAGGCATCAGCCTCAGACACAAAGCGCGTGCGCCGCCCGATCACCACGGCCAACTCTGCCTCGTAGTCCAACTTGTCAGAGGTGGGCGACACCTGCAAAGGCGCACCGTGCGCCAGCAGCGAGGTGTTGCAACGCAAAAAGAAAGCCGGGTAGTCGGCAATGGCGTTGCCGCCCTCTTTGGCATGGTCCACATAGTTCACACCCAGGCAGATGATCTTGCCAGGGTCAGGCACGCAAGGCGCTAGAGTGACGGCGCTCAGCGCAGTAGGCTTGACGGCAGCAGAGCGCTCCGCCACACGGGCCTGCAAGCCAGGCTGTTCGGCGCACTGTGCAATGAACTCGCGAAGCGAATGAGGCAGCGCCGCATCAATCAGGCGGCTGTCCACGACACCGTCGCCATTTAAAACGCCCCAGCCTGGGGTGCTGCCGCTGCTGTAACTGACAAAACGCATGACTTATCTTTCTAAAATTGGTTAAAAAATCACTGTACCGTGATGTTGGGCTCTTTGACCGGCGCAAGCTCACCACCCCGTATTTTGCCCCCCAGGCATCATTCAATTCATTTGAATCAATAATCAAGCTATGAGCAATTTTCGTGACTCTCTCACCCCAGGCGCGCTGGACATGATCGCCACCGTCGAGCGCACCGGCAGCATGGCAGCGGCGGCGCGCGAACTCGGGCTGGTGCCC
>CAMBWM010000031.1 GCA_945871335.1 Polaromonas sp. YR568
GGGCAAGCCGCCAGTACCTCAGCGTCGATCGGGTCACCGCCGGTAGTGAAAGCCGCCTGCTTGCCCTGCAAGCGCTCAATCAACTCGGCCTTGGACCAGACCGTGTCGGCCTGGTTGGCTTGAACTTCAAAGTGCTTTGACAAACGATCGAGGACCTCGGGGAATACGGCGCGCGCCATCAAAAGTTTGGGAAGACTCATGCAAGGGTCCAATTCACAAAAACAAAAAATGAGGACAGCGATTGCATCGGGCAGCCAGGCTCAGCGAAACCAGATGAAGCTCATGACCACAAACAGCGGAATCAAGATCGCACCGGACCAGGCCATGTAGCCAAAGAAACTGGGCATCTTGATACCCCGGTCTTCGGCAATGGCCTTGACCATCAGGTTGGGCGCATTGCCGATGTAACTGTTGGCACCCATGAACACGGCACCCGCGGAGATGGCCGCCAGGGTCGGCGCCAGGGTGGACATCAGGACGGCCGGATCACCGCCGGCGGTATTGAAGAACACCAGGTAAGTGGGTGCGTTGTCAAGGAAAGAACTCAGCAGACCTGAGGCCCAGAAATACATCATGGGATCGGGTTGCCCGTCCGCCCGGGTCACGGCAGAAACCACGGCAGCAAAGGGCCCGTTCAAACCCGCCTTGAGCATGGCAATCACCGGGATGATCGTGAGAAAAATACCCGCAAAAAGCTTGGCCACTTCGACCATCGGTCCCCACGAAAACTGATTGTCAGAATGCACTTGGGCCGACGTGATCTTCAGTGAGCACAAGGTCACGGCAATCAGCCCGATATCCCTCAACAGTCCGGGAAGTCCGACCTCTGTGCCCATGACATTGAAAGACACATCAGACTTCCATAAACCGCTCATCAGCACCAAGGCCACCACGACGCCAAGCAAAGCGAAATTCGCTGCGCCGTCAAAACCAAAGCGCCGGGTGTCGGGCGTCGGATCCACAGGAAGAGTGCCCTCGCGTCTGAAAAACCAGGTGTCAATCAGCAAGAAAATAGACAGCAGGCTGCCCACCAGGAAAAGAGTTTCAGGAAAGATGTGCTTGGCTGTCCAGAAAAAATCAACGCCCTTCAAAAAGCCAAGGAACAAGGGCGGGTCACCCAAAGGGGTGAGTGATCCACCCGCATTGGAGACGATGAAAATGAAAAACACGATCACATGCGCTTTGTGCTGGCGGTTGTCGTTGGCACGGATCAGCGGTCGCAGCATCAACATAGAAGCGCCTGTCGTTCCCATGAAACTTGCCAGCACGGCACCAATGGCCAAGATAGCCGCATTGAGCGCCGGCGTGCCATGCAGGTTGCCGCGAATGTGAATACCACCGGCGACGGTGAACAAAGCAGTCAGCAAAACGATGAAGGGGATGTATTCGGCAAAGAGCGCATGCACCAGACTGACACCCGCAGCTGTACCCCCAAAGCTCACAGCAAAAGGAATAAAAAACGCCAGGGCCCAGGCCGCTGAAATTTTTCCATAATGGTGATGCCACAGCCCGGGTGTGACCAAGGGCAAGATGGCAATCGATAGCAATATCCCCGCAAAAGGCACACCCCACCAGGCAGACAACTGGCTGCCGTCAAAGTCTGCGGCAAAGGCAAGACCGGGCAGCAAACCTAAAAAAACTGAAAGAGCAAAGCGCTGCGGGGCTTTCACGAAGGTCTCCTTTTTTTGCTTTTCTTGCACAAATCTATGGCTCTGAAGGGCTTGTCAATGCGAGACAAGCAGAGAGCTTACCTCTGGAAATTACTGAATATCGAACACCTGGCGCAAATAGGCCATGTATTTTTCGTCGTCACACATGTTCTTCGACGGTGTGTCTGATAGCTTGGCCACCGGCTGGCCGTTACAACGCACCATCTTAATGACGATCTGCAGCGGCTCATAGCCCAGGTCGTTGGTCAGGTTGGTGCCTATGCCAAAAGCCAGCTGGCAGCGGCCGCGGAACTGCAGGTACAGCTCAATGGTCTTGGGCACGGTGAGGCCGTCACTGAAAATCAGCGTCTTGGTGAGCGGGTCGACGCGGTTCAATCGGTAATGTTCAATGACACGCTCACCCCATTCCCCCGGATCTCCGCTGTCGTGGCGGGCACCATCAAACAGCTTGCAAAAATACATATCAAAATCGCGCAAAAAAGCTTCTATGCCATAAACGTCGCTCAGCGCAATGCCCAGGTCGCCACGGTATTCACGCGCCCAGGACTCAAAACCGAACACCTGGCTGTCGCGTAGTCGCGGCCCGAGCGCCTGACAGGCCTGCAGATACTCGTGGGCCATGGTGCCCAGCGGGGTCAGGCCGAGTTTCATGGCAAACAGCACATTGCTGGTGCCGGCAAACTGAGCGCTTTTGCCTGCGCCCAGATGGGCGCTGAGCTTGCGCAGCACTTCTTCGTGCCAGGCCCGGCTGAAGCGGCGGCGGGTTCCGTAGTCGGCGATCTTCAGCGCCGAAAGGCCTTCGGCTTTGAGCAGCTCAATCTTGCTGTCCAGCCGCCTACTCCCCTCCAGCAGGTCGGGCAGCTTTTGCGTGTTGCGAAAGTAAACCTCGTTGATGATGGCCAGCACCGGAATTTCAAACAAGATGGTGTGCAACCAAGGGCCTTTGATGACCACATCGATCTCGCCGGACGGCAGCGCAGTCACGGTGACGTACTTGTCGTTAAGCCTGAACAAGCCCAAAAAGTCCACGAAGTCGCTTTTGATAAAGCGCAGAGAGCGCAAGTAGGCGAGCTCTGCGTCTTGAAAACGCAGGACGCAAAGCGCGTGTATTTCCTGGCGGATTTCATTGGCCATGGGCGCCAGCGCACTGATGCCCGGGCTGCCTGCGTTGCGGCACTTAAACCGGTACTCCACCTGCGCGCCCGGGAACTGGTGCAAGACCACCTGCATCATGGTGAACTTGTACAGGTCGGTGTCAAGCAAGCTGGTGATGATCATGGCCGGGGCCGCGCTGCCCGCAAGGGCAGCGTTAAGAATGAGGACAAAAACTCAGTGATGGTGTGCCTGTCAGCCGAGAAAATCGACTTCAAACAGCAAGGTGGCATTGGGTGGAATCACGCCGCCAGCGCCGCGAGCGCCATAGCCCAGCTCAGGTGGAATCACCAGGCGACGCGTGCCGCCAACTGACATGCCCTGCACGCCTTCGTCCCAACCCTTGATCACTTGACCGGCACCCAGTGAGAACTCAAAGGGATCACCACGGTCTTTGCTGGAGTCAAACTTAGCGCCTTGCACGCCGTCCGTGTAAAGCCAGCCCGTGTAATGCACGCTGACGTACTGCCCAGCTTTGGCAATAGCACCGGTGCCAAGCACGGTGTCTTCATACTGCAGGCCGGAGGGGTTGGTGGTCATGGTCATGACAAAACGCTTTCAGAGAAAAAGAAAAATGGGCCAACAAGCCCCGAAAACCGCACGCCACAGAGCCGCACGCGGGCCAAACCCTCACTTTACCCGCAACCGGGACTTGCAGTCTCAGTCCACAAAGTGGGTGAATTGTGAGGCAGGCTCTCTAGGCGTGTGATAGCTGTTGACCAGTGCAGACGGGTCGGCATAGCCCAGCGCCATGCCGCAAACCAGCATCTCCTCTTCACCCGCCCCGATGTGCGGCAGAATAATTTTGGCAAACCCGTTCCACGCGGCCTGCGGGCAGGTGTGCAGGCCATGACCACGCGCCGACACCATGATGCTCTGCAAAAACATGCCGTAGTCCAGCAGACTTCCGCGTCCCAGCACGCGGTCAATCGTGAACATGAGGCCGACTGGTGCGTCAAAGAGCCGGTAGTTGCGCTGGTGTTGCATGTGCATTTTGTCTTTGTCGCCTTTTCCAATACCCAGCAGGCCGTACAAACCCCAACCGTTTTCACGGCGACGATCAATGTAGGGGGAGATCCACTTCTCAGGGTAGTAGGAATAGGCTTCCTGGTATTGGGCTGCCAGGGCCGGGTCGGCATGCACGGCCTCATGGGCAGCGCAGACTTTGCTCACCAGTGCGTCACGCGTGGCGCCTTGCAGCACGTAGACCTTCCAGGGCTGGGTGTTAACGCCGGAAGGTGCGCGACTGGCGACATTCAGTACTTGCATTAGCGTCTCACGCGGGACGGCGTCGGGCAAAAAAGCACGCACAGACATGCGGCTGGTGATGGCTTGGTCTACAGGGTTCATAGGGGTTCTTTCTGAAGGATAAAAGTGGCCCTTGGCCGGGAAGCGCTGTTAGCGCAGGCGCACTTCCATGATTTCGAAATCCAGCGCTTCGCGGTAGGTTTTTTCTTCGCGCAAAGCCAGGTGCAAAAGGATTTTGGCGGCCTGTGCTTTGATCACGCGCGGCACAATCAAACCGGCTGCCACCATGGGCAAACCCAACCAGACATAGCCCGACCAGGCCAGCGCCGTGCCGATGGCGATGACAGGCAAGGCCAGCCCAACCACAAACAAACGGTATCGCACGTATTTTTGAGCCCGTTCGGGGTTGACGATCAAATGAAAGCGACCCGCCGGCAGGCCGGCGCAAAACTCTGCATGCGGCAACTCCACTTGGGTACCGGCAGGCGCCAAGGTCTGCTCTTGCGATGTATTCAAAGGGCTTGGATTCATGGCTGGTGACGGCCCATCTTAAGTTGCCAAAAAAGGACTGTGCGCATCGACTTCACAACTCAGCCGCGCAACTTTGCCAGTGCCGACAGCAAAGCTGCTGGCAAGGCCACAGGCCGGCGCGTGAGGCGGTCTACGTACACGTGCACCAGGTGGCCGCTGGCCGCGCACAGGGCGTCGCCCCCCTCACTCGGGTTTGTATTTTCCCCGGCAAACAGCGCCACTTCATAGCGAACGCTGCTATGGCCTACATGGGCCACACGGACACCGGCTTGCACTTCCTGCGGATAAGCCAAGGGGGCAAAGTAGTTGCATTGCGACTCGACCACCAGCCCCATGAAGGCGCCTGCATGAATGTCGAGCCCGCCTTGTTCAATCAGAAACCGGTTCACGGCAGTGTCAAACCAGCCGTAATAAACCACATTGTTGACATGCCCGTAGACGTCGTTGTCCAGCCAGCGGGTGCTGATCGGGAAAAACACTTTGTAGGCGCTGCGGGCCTGGGCAATGGGGCGGGTCACGTCAGGTGCTGGGGCTTGGGGTTCAAGGACATTCCTTGATTTTGCCAGTGCTGCGACTGCTGCCAACATTGCCAATAAGCCAGCCCCACCTCATATGTGTTCATCTGCACCTGAACGGTGTCGTCGATGTTGACGCCGTAGCCGCCTGCCATGGCAAAGGCCAAGGGGACGCGGCGTTGCCAGGCCCATTCAAAGACACGCTGGTCACGCGCCTTCAGGCCCTCAAAGCTCAATGCAAGGCGACCCAGGCGATCGCCCTCAAAAGGATCGGCACCTGCCAGGTAAATCACCAGGCCCGGGGTAAAGCGCCTGTCAACTTCGAAAAGCGCGTCGTCCAGTGCCTGCAAGTAGGGCGCATCGGCGCAGCCGTCAGGCAAATCTATGTCCAGGTCACCGGCTTCCTTTCGAAAAGGAAAATTGTGCTTGCCGTGCAGGGACAGGGTAAAGACGCTGGCGTCTTGCCTGAAGATACTGGCCGTGCCGTTACCCTGATGCACATCCAGGTCGATCACAGCCACCTGCAACGGTGCGCGCTGCGGGCCGTGACGGCGGCTCCATTCGGCTTGCATCAAGCGTGCGGCCACCGCCGCATCATTGAAGACACAAAAGCCACTGCCCTGCTCAGCGCTGGCGTGGTGCGTGCCGCCGGCCATGTTGGCGGCTACGCCGGCGGGCCTGGCGCCTGCACCGGTCTGCAAGCCCAGTGCCGCACGTGCAGCGGCCACCGTGGCGCCCGCTGAGCGCCGTGAGCGCTCAACCATCTGCGGGCTCCAGGGAAAGCCGATCTCCCGCATGGCCGCCGTCGACAACTGCCCGCTGGTCACGGCATCGATATAGGCCGGGCTGTGCGCCAGGGCCAGCTCGCCGTCACTGGCTGCTGGCGCCTCTTGGGTTTGCACTTGCGGTAACTCCAGCGCCACCCGTTCGCGCAACAGTGCGTACTTGGCCATCGGGAACCTATGGCCCGCCGGAAGTGGCAATACAAAGTGGTCGGCGTAAAAGGCTTGCAATTGGCAAAAGCTCGTCAAGGGCTGAGTCAAAGACTCCAACTAGGGCAGCGGGCAACAGCGCCCGGTGCGGCTGCACGATTGTGGCCGGTCAAGGCGGGCCCCGCAGGGCGGCCGGTTGGACCCCGGCACAGGGGCAAATCGAGCCCTGCCTAGAGGGCTGCCTCTAAAATGCTGCGACGCAACAAAAAATGCTTGAAAAGCCTCAGCTTATCCCTATACTAGGTTTTGTTGCAATGCAGCAATCAACTTTGCATTCACATTTTTAGCTGCCCCACTGACCCCCCTTAAACACAACTGGAGATCCATGATGCTGACCACAGAACAATTCATCGCTTCGCAAAAAGCCACCGTTGAAACCCTTTTTGGCTTGACCCACAAAGCCTTTGAAAGCGTTGAAAAGCTGGTCGAGCTCAATGTGCAAGCTTCCAAAGCCGCACTGGCCGACACCGCCCACCAGACACAGGCTTTCATGGGTGTGAAAGACGCACAAGAACTGATGGCCATGCAAGCCGGAATGATGCAGCCTCTGGCTGAAAAAACCGCTGCTTACAGCCGCCATCTGTACGACATCGCCTCGGGCACCACCAGCGAATTCAGCAAGGCCGTTGAAAGCCAGACCGCTGAAGCCCAAGCCAAGTTCATGAGCCTGGTTGACGGCGCTGCCAAGAACGCACCGGCCGGCTCCGAGACCGCCATGGCTGTCATGAAGAGCACCGTGGCTGCCGCCAACAACGCTTTCGAATCAATGCAAAAAGCCGTGAAGCAAGCCACTGACATGGCTGAAGCTAATTTCAACAGCGTCACCAAGACGGCTGCCACTGCCGTTAAGTCCACTGCCGCCAAAAAACGTTAATTCGTTTGCGCCAGAAAAAAAGCCCGCCAAGTGCGGGCTTTTTTTCGGCTGTTCGCAAGCCCAAGTGAGTGCCTTAGGGCTGTGCAGTGACCACTGTTTGCAAACGGGCCCGCAAGGCTGGCAAGGCGGCGAGCATGGCGGCCCGCCCGGCGTCAATGGCACGCTGGCGCGCAGAAAAATCAGCACTTTTGAGGCCTACCAGTGAGGGCCGCACAACAATGTCGGCATCGCGTAGCTCATGCTGGTTGATACTTTTGCCCATGATGGAAAAGGTCTGCAGCAGGATCTGCAGCGTGTCTTTGGTGGGGCTGTCCTCAGGTGACGTCGAAATGTCCACCGCGATCACCACTTCTGCGCCCATCTGCCGCGCATACCTCACCGGCACAGGCGCCACCAGTCCGCCGTCCACGTAATCGCGACCGTTGATCTTCACGGGCACAAATACCGCTGGCACAGCGCTGGAGGCGCGCACGGCAGTGCCGGTGTCGCCTCGTTGAAAAAGCACCGCCTGACCGCTCCCCAGATCAGTGGCCACCACGCCCAGAGGAATCCGCATGTCTTCAATCAAGCGCCCGCCCACAGAATCATTCACAAAGCGGCCCAGGGCATCACCGCGGAAAACGCCGCGGCCCACCAGCGGCAGCATCCAGTCGGCGATGGTGGCTTCTTCCATGCTCATTGCCGTTTTTTGCAGTTCAGCACTGGTCTTGCCACTGGCATACAGCGCCGCCACCAGACTGCCCGCTGAGGTGCCCACCAGGTAGTCTGGACGCAAACCAGCTTCTTCCAGCACCGCGATCACACCCACATGCGCAAAACCTTTGGCAGCTCCGCCGCCCAGCGCCAGCCCGATGCGCGGCGCCTTTTTGCTGACAGCCGGCGCAACCTCAGGACTGGCCGGCGCCGGTCCTCCCGGGCTAGCACAACCGGCCAGCGCAGCCACTAATACAGCCGACAGCGCGATTGCAGCGCTGCGCCGCACGCTGGGGCTGGCACTTGAAAAAAACCTGCCAAAGCTATTGAGAACTATTCGCGTTTGCATTAAGATAACCATCTTTCACAGCACAGACCTATTTTTTTCATGCCCACGAAATCATTTTTACCTCGCCTGGCAACCCTTGGCCTGTTATGTCTAGCCGGTTTGGCCGCAGCCCAAGAACAAACCCTTAACCTGTATTCTGCCCGTCACTACCAGACGGACGAAGCGCTTTACGCCAACTTCACCAAAGCCACCGGTATTCGCATCAACCGGGTGGACGCGGACGACGCCGGTATTTTGGCCAGGCTCAGGGCAGAAGGCGCCAGTTCGGCGGCCGACGTGATCTTGCTGGTAGACGCAGCGCGACTGGGCAAGGCCGACATCGACGGACTTTTTCGCCCCATCAAGTCAGCGCAGCTTGAAGCGCTGATACCCACCGCCTTGCATGCCAAGGCGGGGCCTGAGGGCGTCACCTGGTTTGGATTTTCAACCCGCGCCCGCGTGGTGGTCTACGACAAGTCCCGCGTCAAGAAAACCGATGTGGACAGCTACGAAGCTTTGGGCGAGCCCAAAAACAAAGGATTGCTGTGCACGCGCTCGGGCTCGCACCCTTACAACCTGTCGCTTTTCAGCGCAGTCAACGAGCACCTGGGCGACGCTAAAACAGAAGCCTGGCTCAAAGGGCTGGTGACCAACATGGCGCGCGCGCCCAAAGGTGGCGATACAGACCAGATCAAAGGGGTGGCCAGCGGCGAATGCGGCGTTGCGCTGACCAACAGTTATTACCTGGCGCGCCTGATGCGCTCTACTGCGCCTGAAGACAAAGCCATCATGGCGAAAATTGACGTGGTATTTCCGAACCAGCAAAGCTGGGGCACGCACGTCAACCTGGCCGGTGCCGGGGTGGCCCGGCACAGTAAAAACCTGGCGAATGCAGTGAAATTCATGGAATACCTGGCCAGCCCCGGCGCGCAAAATTATTTTGCTGACGGAAACAACGAATGGCCAGCGGTCATCGGCTTGAAGATCAACAACCCGGCACTGCAAGCCATGGCGGGCAAAGGCTTCAAGGCTGAAAACATGGCCGCCAGTGTGTTGGCCAACAACCAGACCAAGGTGCAGCAAATGCTGGACCGCGTTGGCTACAAATAAACAGATGTGCTGCCCCGAAAGGCCAGCGCCTTCAGGGGTCCGGCCTTTTTCATGCGTGATAATTCGTGCTTGATTGACGTCAACGTCAACGGCGCTATTTCTCTGCACTCATCGCTTCACCTCCAAAGGAACTTTCATGGACATCGCAGGCAAGGTTTTCATCGTCACAGGCGGCGCATCAGGTTTGGGTGAAGGTACAGCCCGCATGCTGGCGGCCAACGGCGGCAAGGTCGTGATTGCCGACATGCAAGTGGAAAAAGGCGAAGCCATTGCCAAAGAAATCGGCGGCACGTTTGTCAAATGCGATGTCAGCCAGGAAGCCGACTCTCAAGCGGTGGTTGCCAAAGCGGTGGCCATGGGCAAGTTGATGGGCCTGGTCAACTGCGCGGGCATTGCCCCGGCAGAAAAAACAGTCGGTAAAAACGGGGCGCATTCGCTGGCCCTCTTTTCTAAAACCATCACCGTCAACCTGATCGGCAGCTTCAATATGATCCGCCTGTCCGCTGAAGCCATGAGCCGCAACGAGCCCGAAGCGACCGGCGAGCGCGGTGTGCTGATCTCCACCGCCTCGGTGGCCGCCTATGACGGACAGATGGGCCAGGCCGCCTACAGCGCCTCCAAAGGTGGCGTGGTCGGCATGACGCTGCCGATTGCCCGGGATCTGGCGCGCAATGGCATACGGAACATGACGATTGCCCCCGGCATTTTCGGCACCCCCATGATGTTCGGCATGCCCCAGGAAGTGCAAGACTCTCTGGCTGCCAGCGTGCCTTTTCCATCGCGTCTGGGCACACCGCTGGACTACGCCAAGCTAGTACGCCACATTTTTGAAAATGACATGCTCAACGGCGAAGTGATTCGCCTGGACGGCGCCATACGCCTGGCACCGCGCTAATCACTACGGTCCGGGGCCGGCATGAAAAAAGCCATAGCGACTCGACTGAAAGCGTTGAAAGCGCTTGCTGCAGGTGCTGTATTGCTGAGCCTGCTGACGGCTTGCGCTGCGCCCGGCTTTGTCTACACCGCACCACTCTTTCAACCTGAGGCAGGCACCGGCTACAACGCCAAACCGGGTTGGGCCAGCCGTCATTTTTCAGTGGCTGCTGCCAACCCCCTGGCCACCGATGCCGGTTACCAGGTACTCAAAGCCGGCGGCTCGGCCATCGATGCCGCGATCGCCGTGCAGATGGTGCTGGGCCTGGTTGAGCCGCAATCGAGCGGCCTCGGTGGCGGTGCTTTTTTGCTGCACTTTAATGGCCGCGACACGCAAGCCTTTGACGGCCGTGAAACCGCGCCACTGGCCGCCACTGAAAACCTGTTGCTCGACGCCAGCGGTCAGGCGCTCCCCTTTCACCAGGCTGTTGTGGGTGGACGTGCAGTGGGTGTGCCCGGCACGCTGCGCATGCTCGAGTTGGCACACAGTCAGCACGGCAAACTGCCATGGGCCAGCCTTTTTGTCCCGGCCATCACGCTGGCAGAGCAGGGTTTCGGCGTGAGCCCTCGCCTGCATGGTTTGCTGGCAGTTGAAGCTCATTTAAAAAAAGACCCTACAGCCGCCACTTATTTTTACGACGCCAAGGGTGCGCCCTGGCCGGTCGGACATCGCTTAAAAAACCCGGCGCTGGCCGCCGTTCTCAAGCGCATCGCTGCCGAAGGCTCCAAGGCCTTACACGAGGGCGAGATCGCCAAGGCCATCGTTGACAAGGTGCGCCAACACCCCAGCAACCCGGGACTGCTCAGTCTGCAAGACATGGCCGGATACCGCGCCGTCGTGCGTGAACCGCTGTGCCACGATGTTCGGGCACGGTCCCGCGAGTACCGCCTCTGCGGCATGCCGCCACCAAGCTCAGGCGCACTGGCTGTGGGACAGATTCTGGGCATGCTGCAATATAGCGAGCCGGCAGACGGCTCGCATGCGCTGGTGCAAGGCGTGCCTTCTGCGCCCTGGTTACATCGCTATGCCGAAGCCTCGCGACTGGCCTTTGCCGACCGCGCCCAGTATGTGGCCGACCCGGACTTTGTGGCGCCCCCAGGCGGCAGCTGGCTGAGCTTGCTGGCCCCCGATTACCTGGCTGCACGTGCCCGTCTGATCGGCCCCACCAGCATGCCAAGCGTGCGCCCGGGGGCGCTGGTCAGCCGCTACGCACCCATGCCCGAGCAGCCCGAATACGGCACCAGCCACATCAGCATCGTGGACGGCAAGGGCCAGGCGCTGGCCATGACCACCACCATCGAAGACGCTTTTGGTGCGCGCCAGATGGTGCACGGCTTTTTGCTCAACAACGAGCTGACAGATTTCAGCTTCGCACCCGCTGATGCGCAAGGCAGGCCGATTGCCAACCGTGTGCAAGGCGGCAAGCGGCCCCGCTCGTCAATGGCGCCCACCCTGGTGTTTGACAAGGCCAGCGGTCAGTTGCTGATGACCGGCGGCAGTCCGGGCGGCGCGCTGATCATTCATTACACAGCCAAGCTGCTTTATGGCACCCTCGAATGGGGCTTGAATGCCCAGCAAGCCATTGACCTGCCCAACTTCGGCGCTCTCAATGGGCCCACTTTGCTGGAAGCTCAGCGTTTTCCAGCCGCCACCCTGCAAGCGCTGCGTGCGCGCGGCGCCACGGTGCAAGAAATTCCCATGACCAGCGGGCTTCAAGCCATTGAAAAAACGCCAGGCGGTTGGTTCGGTGGTGCGGACCCGCGCCGCGAGGGCGTGGTGCGGGGCGACTGAGCTGGCAAGGCTCCTTGGCTGGTGGGTGTGATTAAATTGCCGTTCACTTTTCACACCCATGGCCATTCCCCAATCATTCATCCAGGAGCTTTTGGCTCGCGCCGACGTGGTGGACATCGTCGGGCGGCATGTTCAGCTTAAAAAAGGCGGCGCCAACTTCATGGGCCTGTGCCCTTTTCACGGGGAAAAGTCACCCTCCTTTTCGGTCAGCCCGGCCAAACAGTTTTATCACTGCTTTGGTTGCGGCAAAAACGGTAACGCCATCAGCTTCCTGATGGAGCATGCCGGCATGACTTTCATTGAGGCCGTCAAAGACCTGGCGCAGCAGTACGGCCTGCAAGTGCCGGAGGACGACGTCAGCCCGCAAGACCGTGCCCGCGCCGCCCAGATGCGAGAGCAGCAAGCCACGCTGTCCAGCGTGCTCGAAAAAGCCGGCGCTGCCTACATCAAACACCTGAAAAACTCACCTCGGGCGATTGACTACTTCAAGGGCCGCGGCCTGTCTGGCGAGATCGCCCGGACCTTCGGCCTGGGCTACGCGCCCGAGGGCTGGCGCAGCCTGGCCAGCGTCTTCGCCGACTACAACGACCCGCTGCTGGTCGAAAGTGGCCTGGTCATCAGCGGCGAGCCCGGCGAGGAAAACGCCGCCGGTGAGGCCAAGCGCTACGACCGCTTTCGCGACCGCGTGATGTTCCCCATCCGCAACGTCAAGGGCGAGTGCATAGGCTTTGGCGGACGCGTGCTGGGCGACGACAAGCCCAAGTACCTGAACTCGCCGGAGACTCCGGTGTTCAGCAAGGGCCGCGAACTCTATGGCCTGTTTGAAGCGCGCAGCGCCTTGCGCGAACACGGCTACGCTCTGGTTACCGAAGGCTATATGGACGTGGTGGCGCTGGCCCAGCTGGGCTTTGCCAATGCCGTGGCCACGCTGGGCACCGCCTGCACTGCCGAGCATGTGCAAAAGCTGTTTCGCTTCACCGACGCGGTAGTCTTCAGCTTTGACGGCGACAGCGCAGGCCGCCGTGCGGCGCGCAAGGCGCTGGAAGCTGCCCTGCCCTTTGCCAGCGATGTACGCAGCGTTAAGTTTTTGTTTTTGCCGGCCGAACACGACCCTGACAGCTACATACGCGAGCACGGCACAGAGGGCTTTGCCGACATGGTCAAGCGATCCGTGCCGCTGAGCCGCTTCATGGTCGAAGCCGCCAGCGAAGCCTGTGACATGCTGACCGCCGAAGGCCGCGCCCACATGGCCAGCAATTCCCGCGCGCTCTGGAGCCTGCTGCCCGACGGCGCACTCAAACGCCAACTGCTCGCTGAGATTGCAGACCAGGTACAGATCGATAGCCGCGAATTACTTCAGCTGTGGCAACCTACCGCCGGCTACCCGGGCAAACCTCGCACCAAGCGCAGCGCTCCCGAGCATGTGGAAGACGCCAGCCAGGACCCCGCTATGTATGGCTCCGTGCCTGCCGGCGGTCCGGCACCCGTGCCGTGGGCAGAGCGTCAAGGAAGCTACAACCCTGAGTTCAACACCCGGACTCGCCGGTTGACCGGACGCGTCTTGCCGGCCAGCCGCGAAGACCGTGTTTTGCGCGCGCTGCTGACCGAGCCCCAGGCCTGGGACAAGTTCAGCTCTGAGCAACATGCGCTACTGTCCGGCCTGCCGGAACCACACGGGCCACTGTTTGTCTGGCTGGAGAGTCAATTGCTCGAGCACGGTCCCCAACCCTGGGCAGCTTTGCGTGAGGGCTTGCGCGAACACAGCCACGAAAACTATGCGGTCAACCAACTGGCGCAAATCCCGGAAGGTATCGAGTCCGACTGGAACGAGGTGCGTCACATTCTGGAGCAACTCAGCCGCGCCGCCAGAGACGCTGAAATGCAGGCGCTGGCCTTGCGCGCACAGAACGACCCGGCGGCCATGGCCCGTTACCGCGAACTCTCGGCCCAACAAAAACCCCGCTGAACCGGCCCGGCACTGGGACCCGTATCTGCCTTAAAAAAAGGCAGCAGGGTATAATCCAACTTTCAGTATCGGCAAGCGCGACAGCAGCACCTCCGGCACCGGCTCCCCGCACAACGGGACCTTTTGGTACAGAGCCATTTCCCCCGCAAGGACTGCACCCCAAATGTTCGCCCAAACAACTTGCCACCATGCCCGGCTTTACCGCACGGGCATTTTTTGTGCCCCTGCGGGCTCTTGTTGAGATTTTCGGTTTTTCCTGATTGTTCGCACTCTTGCCATAGGCAAGGCTGAAACAGTCGCCGGTTGAACAGTTGATCTTTACTGGAGCACCCGCCGTCAGGCGCTTTGTTGTGAAAAGCCTTTTTTGACCCTGGAGAGCTCGCCATGCCTGTTCAAAAGTCTAAGAAATCTGCGAAACCGTTAGCCAAACCATCAGCAAAACCGAAAGATAAGCCTGCGGCAAAAAGCCCAGTCAAAAAGGCCAATGTCAAAGTGGCGGCCAAACCGGTCAAGCGGGCATCGCCTGCTGCCAAGCTTGGAAAGTCAAAGAAGGTCGTCATCTCTGTGAAAGCGTCCGGGCGATCTCCCGCACCGGGCAAAGCGCCCGTAAAACCTGTCAAGCCCCCGAAGAAAGTATTGTCCGTGCCGTCCAAGACCCCTGCCTCCGCTTCCAAAGTTGCGACCCAACCCGCGGCTAAAACTGCGGCTAAACCCGCTGCCAAAACTGCCGCGAAACCGGTTGCCAAACCTTCAGTCAAAACTGCAGCCAAACCCCTGGCCAAAGCTGCGGCAAAACCAATAGCTAAAGCTGCAGCTAAACCAGCAGTCAAACCCACCGCAAAGCCAGCCGCAAAGCCGCCTGCTAAACCTGTAGCTAAACCGGCAACTAAGG
>CAMBWM010000032.1 GCA_945871335.1 Polaromonas sp. YR568
GGTGCGAGCCGCGAATCACCTGCAGACAGCCGTTGTGACGATCTGCGCGATCCAGCGCCACCATCACGCTGGCCATGTGCGGGAACAAGCAGCCGTTGTGGTACCAGTAGCCGTAGTCTTGGTGCCATTCCCAGGCGCCGCCGTCAAACGGCTCCTTGGCAGTGAGCTTGGAGTGGTAATGGTAAACCTCGGCCCCCAGCATGTCTTCTATGGTGTCCACCACCCGCTCACTGCGCGCCGCTAAGCCATAAACACTGTCACCTGGCTCGTTCCAGAGGGCAATTCGGGTGGCCTTGCCCTGAGCATCGCGGCGCTCATAGAGGCTCTGTTTGAGCACCGGGTCTTGCTCGATGGCTTGGGACATGAGGCTGATCTCTTCGGCATCGAAAAGAGACGGAATCAAGACAAAGCCGTCCTTGTCATAGGCCTGGCGTTGAGCGGAAGTGAAAACGGTAGGCATGCGATCTCCTGAAGGTCTTGGGATGTAGGCCAAAAATCCATAAAAAAAAGCACTTAACGCGACTGCGTTAAGTGCTTTTTTTGTGAGCCTCACTTGACCTTGGCAGCCCGGCTTAAGAAGCTGGGAATCGCGGCCTTGAATCTGTCTTGCAGACTAGGTGGCTCGTAGTCATTGGCCGCCACCGGAATCTTCCGGTCTTTGGCATTGAGTCCAGCCCTGAAACGGTCCAAAATAGTTGCCGTCATATTGGGCTGGTAGAGACCCTTTGGCTTGGGTCTTTCAGCTTCTTGAATACGGCCCAATTCTTCAATAGCGCGTCCAAACTCGATGAAGTTATCTCGGGTTTCCGAATGGCTGGTTTTAACAAAAAACTCGGCGCCGAAGAACTCGCTGGCCTTGTCGCTGAAGCGAACCGGCGGCGACAAAAAGAAAGCCGTGGTGAAGGACTGGTAAAAAATATTCGCGTAGGCATCCATGTTCACCACGCGGCTTGGCACGACGACCAACTTAGGAGGGGTGCGCATGGATGAATTAAAGATGAAACTAAAACGGTTCACAAATTCGAGCGTGCTGTCGAGTTCAACCCTCGACAAAGAACTGGGCACCAACACCAAGTCAAATTCAAACAAGAATTCTGCGGGCAGTATGTCCGTCCAAGTGAGGTCGGCAATCAGTACTTGGGTCGGTGCGCTAGCAGAGCGCAACGCTTGCTGGGCTTGCAGCAAGGCCATGCCAACACCCTTGTTGTTAGGCGATGCAACTGAAACACACTGAATTCCGATCGGTTCGGCGTTCCTGACCCATTTGCCAGCAGTGCCCTGATGGTCCAAGTCAACCAAGGTGGTCGATTTGCCAGCAATGTGCGCAAAATAAGCAGCGAGGTTGGCCGATACAGTGCTCTTGCCAACGCCGCCTTTTTGGCTAGTTATCAAAATTTTAAGAGGTGTGGCCATGAGTGCACTCGCAAATAAAGTACGAAGATATTTGATTTATATCATTTAGGAGGATAAAATCCCAAAATGTATTTAATCACAAAATTCGAGTCATAGTTGTGAATTTTGTGAATATTTAAAGAAAGGGTCTCTTGCCATGAGCAATCCAAATCCAAAACTGGTCATGATGCGTTTTGACCCGCGTGGTGGCTGGGTCAAGCCTAGCGATGAAAAGGTTAAAGTTGAAGGCGACGATGTCGGCCTCAGAGCTAAACCTGCTGCCGTTGAAGCCCCCGCCAAGTTCTCAGCACAGTCCATCAATGAAATCGGTGAGTCTATTGCTGACGTCTTCAATTCACTCAAACTAGAAGACCCGCGCCTGCAAGCCTGGGAGCAAGTCAACTCCGCCATTCGCCGGATGTCGGACAAGCTCACAGAGCAAAAACTTCTGGAAGACAGACTGGTGTCTGTGAAAGCAGAAATTGCTGGTTTGCGCAGCCTGGCCACTGAGCTGGTTGATTCAGCCTACCAAAACGAAGTGGAAGTTCATGCCACCTCCAAAGTGCGTGTTCAGGTTGCCGAGTCCCTGAACAAACAAATCACATCAGCCTTGAAGGGTTAAGCCATGCAATCCAGGTTTTGGAGTACTGCGAGCAGCGCCCTGGTTTTTGTAAATTGGGTGTTTTTTCTGACGGTGTCGATGCTTATCGGCTCACAGGCTGGGGGTTTTGACTGGCTTGCCATGTTGAGCTGGTCGTCTTTTCTCACTGATTTGTCACTCATGTTTGAACTTGGCACGGTACCCTCCGGCAGCGTCTGGATTGCCTGGCTGCTATTGAGTGTTTGCTGGTCCGTTGTCTGGCTGGGCAAAACGCCATCAGCAGCCCCAGCGCCTAAAGTGGCACCGACCATTACACATGCAAAGCCTCAAGACGTTGTCAATGTGCTACAAACCGCCATTGAATCGCGTCCGGACATCCAGGAAAAGCTGCAGCGCCTGAACCGCTCGTTGAGCCAAGCTTAAAGCCTGAGCTAGCCCTGAAGAAAAATTAGTCGCGGCCCTGGGTGTGCCGGGATATGGGCAGGCCAAAGCTGCTGACTGTCCATTTCAGCAGGTAGGCGCCCAGCAGTGCGCCATTGAGGTCACCTACCATCATCCAGAAAACTTGATCAGCGGAGCCCAGATCTTTCAGGTCAAAGGCCAGCCAAACAGCATGGTGGATCAATGCATTGGCAACGCAATAAGTCACCGTCACAGTGGACAAATCTTTCAGCGATGTCAATTTGACAGCTTGACCGCTAAATCGCTCAAAAGCCCATAAGGCCAACAAAGGGCCTGCGGCCGAACAAAAAACATTGGCAAGCCCGGTCATGCTCACTGTGCCAAGAAAGACCATCAGCAACACACCACCCAGCAGCGTCGCCACCGTGCCACGAAGCTTACCAAGCACCAGAACGCTGAGCATGCGCAAAAAAGCGGGCAAATAAATAAGACTGATGTTGGGCGAGAGCTCAGCAAAGCCAAAAAGCCAGCCCGTCATGAAATGGAGCAAAACAAACAAAAGGGCAAAACAAGGCAACAGCAACAGCTCAAGCATCAAGATTCAATTCAGGACTAAGTTATAGAAACCAGAAAGATCTCATTATGGTAAGCATTGCCAGCTGGGGGGTAAAAAATCGTTAAAAGCTGTTTAAGATTGTTCAGCCCCCGGCGGCTTTGACCGTGAAGCCCTGGCTTGTGAGCAATCGAATCACAAGCTCACGGTGATCGCCCTGCACTTCAATCACGCCCTCTTTGACTGTGCCGCCCGTGCCGCACGCGGTTTTGAGCTGCTTGCTCAACTGCGTGAGTGAAGCCTCATCCAATGCAAGGCCCTGAACCAAGGTCACCGTTTTTCCGCCGCGGCCCTTGCTTGAGCGCGACACGCGAGCCACCCCGTCGCCGGCCGGCACGGTAAAGGCTTGCTTGCATCTGCAGCCGTCCTTGGACTGGCGGCACGTCGGGCATGTGCGGCCAAGGTCGGTGGAATAGACCAGTCGGCTGGCACCAAAGGTGTTTTTCATTGCTTTAGGTTCATCTCAGGTCATACTGCGGAATCAAAAATTTTGCCGTAAATCCTTAGATACATCGGGGCAAAGACTGTCAACAGCAAAGTTACTTACCCACTCTTAGAATGATGCGATGCATGTTTTATCACAAGGCCGAAAATGATCGTCGAGCGAATCTGGACCGGCAACAGTCTGCGCAATTTCAACTACCTGATTGCATGCCCGGACACCGGTGAAGCCCTGGCGATTGACCCGCTGGACCATGAAAAATGCCTCAGTACAGCCAAGGCCAAAGGCTGGCAAATAACCCAGATTCTGAACACCCATGAGCACCATGACCACATTGGCGGCAACACGGCCGTGGTGGCGGCAACTGGCGCCAAGGTCATTGCACATCACAAAGCTGCCGGCAAAATTCCATGCATGGATCGTGGTGTGCAAGCTGGTGATGTGATCAAGGTGGGCAAGCACATTGAGCTTGAGTGCCTTGACACGCCGGGCCACACCTATTGCCACATCTGCCTGCGCGCTCACGCCGAGCAACCGGCACTTTTCTCAGGTGACACCCTGTTCAATGCGGGTGCCGGCAATGTTCACAACGGCGGCGATGTGAATGCGCTTTTCAGCAGTTTCACCGAGCAGCTGATGCGTCTCCCCGACAACACCCGCATTTACCCGGGTCATGATTACCTGGAAACCAACTTGAAGTTCACTCTGGCGCGCGAACCAAATAACACGGCAGCCCAGTCTCGCCTGACTCAGGCGGTGGGCCATGACCCAGCACTTGCCATGGTGACCACCTTGGCCCAGGAAAAAGAGCACAACACCTTCATGCGGCTGGGCAGCCCTGAGCTGATTGAACAGTTGCGCATGGACTTTCCTAAACTTGATTTAGAGCCAGACGCCAAAACAGTTTTCCAGCATCTGCGTACTTTGCGCAACAGCTGGTAAGCTTTAACTCACGGCCCAAGCCAAGCTATTTTTCTTTTGCATTTGTTCGTTAACTTCTTTCTCCACCAAATTAAGGAAATCACACCATGCCATCACGGTTGACAGCGCAAGACTTTGATCAAGAACTACTGGTCCTGTTTGATGCCTATGTACACGGCGGCTTGGACCGCAGGGGCTTTTTAGACAAGGCCCAAAAGTTTGCGAAGGCCGGCATGACAGCGGCCGGTTTGCTGGCGGCCCTCAGTCCCAATTTTGCAGCTGGTCAGCAAGTACGCCAGGACGACGCGCGATTAAAAACAGAGCGCTTGAACTACCCTTCCCCGGATGGCACTGGCAGCGTCAAGGGCTACCTGGCCCGCCCGGCAGCCGGCGCTAACAACAAGCTTCCTGCTATTTTGGTCGTGCATGAAAACCGTGGACTTAACCCGCATATCGAAGACATCGCCCGCCGCCTGGCGCTAGACGGATTCATGGCTTTTGCACCTGATGGCTTGAGCGTCGCTGGCGGCTACCCCGGCGATGAAGAAAAAGCCCGCGAGGCCTTCGCGAAACTCGATTCCGCCAAAATGTTGCAAGACTTTGTGGCTGGAGCGAATTGGCTCAAAGCCCGCAATGACGGCACCGGTAAATTGGGTGTGGTTGGCTTTTGCTACGGTGGCGGCGTTGCACACCAGCTGGCCATTCGGTTGCCGGACCTGGCTGCTTCAGTGCCTTTTTACGGCAACGTTCCTGCGCCTGCTGACGCGGGCAAAGTCAAGGCGCCTATGCTGGTGCATCTGGCCGGCATTGATGAGCGGATCAACGCCGCTTGGCCCGCCTACGAAGCGGCCCTCAAAAGCGCTGGCGTGCGATTAACGGTGCACCAGTACGCCGGCACCCAGCATGGCTTTAACAACGATACAACGCCGCGCTTTGACGTGCCGGCGGCCAAGCTCGCCTGGGAGCGCACCATCGCTTTTTTCAAAGCCACGCTCTAAGCCTCTGACGCCTGGGGTTTTAAAGCGCCTGGCCCAGGCGTTTTACGCCCTCTTCGATCTTGGCCAGGTCTGCCGTGGCAAAACTCAGACGCAATGCGGCAGGGTCGGGGTCGTTGGCGAAAAATGGGGCGCCGGGCACAAAGGCTACGCCTTTTGCAATGGCGCGTTTGGCAAACTCTGCGGCGTCAGCGCTTTTGCCGCCAGCACCCGTCAGGCGGGTCCAAAAGAACAATCCGCCCGCAGGCTGAGTGAACTCTATGGCCTCACCCAGCTCGCGCTTGAGCGCTGCGCCCATGGCCGCAGCCCGCTCTGCATACACAGAACGCACGCGAGCCAGCGTTGCAGGCATACGGCCTGCCTTCAGGTATTGAGCGGCTGTGGCCTGGGCAAAGGTGCTTGTGTGCGCATCGCTGAATTGCTTGCACATGGTTGCTTTTGCCAGCATTTCTGCAGGCGCAATCATCCAGCCCACACGCAGACCGGGGCTTAGAACCTTGCTCATGCTGCCGCAGTAAGCAATCAGCTCCCGGCTGCCGGGAACATCGGCGCTCAGGGCCAGCAGGCTCGGCGGGGGTGCCTGGTCAAAATACAGATCGCCATAGGGATCGTCCTCCACCACCATGGTTTGGTATTTGACGGCCAGGGCCAGGATTTTCTTGCGGCGTTCAAGACTCAAAAGTGCGCCGCTGGGGTTACCGAAGGTCGGAATCAGGTACACAAACTTGGGTTTGTGCTCGGCCATCAAGCGCTCGAGCACATCGGTTTGCACGCCCTGCGCATCGATGGGTGCGCTGACGATGTCTGCACCGTACAGGCGAAAACACTGGATAGTCGCTAAAAAAGTAGGGCCTTCAACAATCACCTTATCGCCCGGATCGATCATGGTCTTGCCCAGCAAGTCCAGACCCTGCTGACTGCCGGTGGTCACGATCATGCCCTCAGGGTCGACTTTCACACCTTTGCCGGCCATGAACAGCGCCAGTTGTTCTCGCAGCGGGTTGTAGCCCTCGGTGGCGCCGTACTGCAAAGCACCACCAGCCTCTTGGCTCAAGGCCAGATTGACGGCGGATTGGATGCCCTCCACATCAAACATGGCACTGTCCGGAAAGCCGCCCGCAAAGCTGATGATGCCAGGCTTGCCAAGCAACTTGAACAGTTCTCGGATGGCGGAGGTTTCAACATTGTTCAGACGGTCGGCAAATGGCAGCGGCATAAAACATCTCTTAAGTTTTTAAACACGTGGGGCATGTTAACGCCGGACGGCGATCGCGCCTGCATCAGCCTAAACTGATGGCCATGAAAACCGCCCAAATTGACACTTTTTTTGCTACGCTCAAAGCCGCTAACCCGATGCCGGTGACTGAGCTGGCCTACACCAGCGTGTTTGAGCTCTTGACGGCGGTTTTGCTTTCAGCGCAGGCTACCGACGTGAGCGTTAACAAGGCCACGCACCAGCTTTTCCCAGTGGCCAACACGCCGGAAAAAATCTTAGCACTCGGACTGGAAAGGCTTGAGAGCTACCTCAAGAGCATCGGTCTGTACCGCAGCAAAGCCAAGCATTTGTTACAAACCTGTCAGATCTTGGTCGAGCGCCACGGCGGCGAAGTACCTCGCACCCGCGAAGCGCTGCAGGCGCTGCCGGGCGTTGGCCGCAAGACGGCCAACGTGGTACTGAACTCAGCTTTTGGTGAAGCCGTCATGGCAGTCGACACGCACATCTTCCGGGTCAGCAACCGTACCGGTTTGGCCCCCGGAAAGAACGTAGATGAAGTCGAAGCCGGCTTGATGAAACGCGTTCCAGACAAGTACCTTGTAGATGCGCACCACTGGCTGATTTTGCATGGCCGCTACGTCTGCCAGGCTCGCACGCCACAGTGTTGGCAATGTGGCGTGCGCGACTGTTGCGACTTCAAGCCCAAGTCAACGCCGCCAACTTCAAGGCTCTAAACCCTGAATACGCGGCACGGCCAGCCATTGGCCTTCGAGCATGGCCACGCGCACACGATGTTCAAACACTTGCTCTAACGCTCTGTGTGTGGTGACTTCTTTGCATGCGCCTTGATGTATCAGTCGACCTTGTTGCAAGATCAACATGTCGTCGGCCTGCAAGGCGATGGAAATTTCATGCAACACACTGACCACGGTTATGCCCTGCGACACCAGCGTCCGCACCAACAAAAGCCACTGCGCCTGGTGCGGCGGGTCCAGGTTAGACAAAGGCTCATCCATCAACAGCAGCTGCGCCTCGACAGCTAAGACGCGCGCCAGCAATACGCGCTGGCGTTCACCGGCAGACAGCTGCCCAAACAAACGATCACGCCACGCCCAGGCCTGCATGACAGCCAAGGCGCGCGCCACAGCCGCATGATCCGACGCAGCAGGACCGGCCAGCCAAGCCTGGTGCGGCATGCGCCCAAGCATCACCAGGTCGTAGACGCGCAGGTCCTCGTCACAGGCCTCGCCCTGCCCCAACCACGCGATGTGCTGAGCGCGGGTGCGGGCACTAAAGCTTTGCAAAGGCTGGCCCAACCATTGCACAGCGCCGGTGCAAGGCAGCAGGCCTGCCAGCACACGCAAGAGGCTTGACTTGCCAGCACCGTTAGGACCAACCACGCTGACCCAACTGCCAGGGCGCAAGCCAAAAGACAGACCATGCAAAACTGGTGCGCCGCCCAACTGCGCTATCAGCGAGTTGGCTTGCAAGGCAAATTCACCTGGGTTGATGATGCACTGGCTCATGCGCCGCTCCCCCGGCGCCAAGCACTTTGACCATGCATCAGCCAGAGCAAATACACGCCGCCGATAACAGCAGTGAGTACGCCAACAGGCAACTCGCGCGGCGCCATCAGGGACCGCGCCAGCAAGTCGGCCGCCTGCAATAAAACGGCGCCGCACAAGCTGGCCAAACCGATCAAGCGCGCGGGTGTGGTTTTGACCAGCGAACGTACGAGATGAGGTGCGGCCAAGCCGACAAAAGCAACTAAACCCGTGTGCGCAACCGCCGTGCCGGTGGCCAGCGCCAGCACTACAACCAGACCCGCACGCAATGCCGGCAGCGGCAGACCCAAGCTTTGCGCAGTGGCTTCGCCGAGTGCGAGCGCATCCAACAATGGGCTCATGAGCCAGGCCAGCAAGCCGCACAAAACCACCACACTTGCCATGAGGATGCATGACGGCCAAGCCAAAAAGCTGGTGCTGCCCAGCATGAAAGACTGCATGGCCTGCATGATGCCCGGCACCAATAACAAGACCAGGGAGCTCACAGCCCCCAGCACCACACCCACCACCACGCCGGCCAACAGCAGCCGCAAAGTCTGCTGCACACCTTGCGCCAGCAGCAGGGTCAAAAGTACCGCCAGCAAGGCGCCAGCAAAGGCAGCACCAGAAAGCCCCATTAACGCCAGCCATTGCGTCGCCAGTGGCGAAACACCCCAAAGAGCCATGGCAAGGGCAACGCCCAGCGACGCGCCCGATGCACTGCCTAACAGATAGGGGTCAGCCAGCGGGTTACGAAATAAACCCTGCGCCAAAGCACCAGCTAAGCCCAGCAAGGCGCCGGCCAGCCAGGCACCCACACTGCGGGGCAAACGGATCTCCCAGACAATTTGCCAGGCAGAGGGATCACGCTGCAGCAAAGCCAGGCTGTCCCAGCCGGTACTGCCAACACCCATACCCAGTAGCAACAAAATGACACTGAGCAGCAACAAAGCTAGCGCCAGCCAACGACCAGGCTTGGCGTATCGCGAGGCTGGGTCGGTGCCGGACGTCATCGGCTGTGTTTCTCCAGACACTGCGCCATCAGGCGTGCGCCTTCAGCCAGCCGTGGTCCGGGTCTCACCACAATGTCGGCTTGTTCAGGACTTAGAACACAGACGCGCTTGGCGCGAATAGCGCGCATTGATGCCCAACCAGGGTAAAGCACCAAGCCTTCGGCACTTCGGCTGCTGACAATCAATAAATCAGGATCTGCGCGCAAGACAAACTCCGGGTTCAATTGCGGAAACGGCCCTAGCGCCGCTGGAACAATATTGCGCACACCAATGCGCGCTAGCGTTTGTCCGATGAAAGATGACTCACCGGCCGCATAAGGTCCACGTCCGACTTCAACATAAACGCGCGAACCCCGTGCATTTGGCGAAAGGCTCGTAACAACATCATTGAGCTGGGCATCAATACCTTGCCACAACTGCACCGCAGTCGAAGGCGGCAAACCCAGCACATCACCCAGAGTTTTCAGCACACGCTGCAAATCTGCGTGGGTTTTAGGCTCCAGCGCCAATACCTTGATACCCAGCGACTGCAGGCGCTGGCCAGCCCGCGAGGAACCGGCGAGCAAGACCAGGTCAGGCTTAAGCGCCACGACGGCTTCGATACTGGGCGCAAGGCCTGAGCCGACCCCGGGCAATTGGCGCACGCTGGCAGGAAAGTTGGAGAACTCATCTACACCCACCAGCCGCTGGCACTGCGACAAAGCGCAAACACTTTCGGTCAACGAGGGCAGCAAGCTGACAATGCGTTGCGGCGGTTTGTCTAAGTTCAATGGCACGCCCAGATCGTCAAAAACCTGCAAGGCGAATGCAGGCGTCACCAGACATACGCACAGACAAAAGACCCGTAAAGACTTAAGCATGCTGCGCACCCCAGGCCATGATGATGCGGTGCAGTTGCTCAACGCCATCGGTCAGCGCGGCCGGCCCCGGTTGCAAAATGTCAGCCGACTTAATCTCAAAGATCTGTCCGGTCTTGACGGCATTCACATCCGCCCAGCCGGGTCGCGCCAGCACATGCGCAGGCCGAAAACGCCGCCCGCACCAGGAGCCCATTACGATGTCAGGCCGGCGGGCCACGATGTCAGTGCCGTCGGCAATGATGCGGTCTTTTCCCATGGACTGGCACGCCAGTTCGGGGAAACAGTCGTCACCACCGGCGATACCGATCAACTCAGACACCCAGGCAATCGCACTGATGTGCGGGTCGTACCACTCTTCAAAGTACACACGCGGGCGACGCTTGAGCGCAGTGGCTTCATGGGCAATGTCTGCTAAACGTTGCTGCATGGCCTTGATGCGCTGCATGCCCTGCTCGGCTTGCCCGACCATGGCAGCGAGCTGGTAAAGCATCGAGAAAATTTCAGCCACGCTGCGCTGGTTGAAGATGGTGACCTGCACACCCGCGCGAATTAACTGCGACGCAATATCTGCCTGCAAATCAGAAAAACCGATCACGCAATCGGGCTTGAGGGCTACGATTTTGTCGATCTTGGCACTCAAAAAAGCGCTGACCCGGGGCTTTTCAAGCCGCGCCTGCGGGGGGCGCACCGTATAGCCCGAAATCCCCACAATGCGCCGCTCTTCCCCCAACAGATAAAGCCACTCGGTGGGCTCTTCTGTCAGGCAGACGATGCGTTGGGGGCCGAGGTTCATTTAGAAGCTTCGCTGGGCCATGAGGTGAAACGTGCGACCGACTTCCGGGTAAATCGACTTTAAACTCGCGCCACAACGCGATCGGTAGTTGTAATACTGTTGATCAGTCAAGTTGTTGAGGATGGCGGAAAGCGTCCAATCTTGCACTCTTTCACTGTAACGAATATTCAAAGTCCCGTAGCCTGGCGTCTTGACACTGCAACTGTTTGAAAAATCATCTGTGACGCGCTGAGACGAGACAAACTGCGAAGTCAGTGACACCGTTCGCTTTTCTGACAGAAGATAGGAAAGCCGCACCGTCAAGCTCTGCGAAGGAACCATGGGGACTGTGCTTCCAGCGTAGGAGCCGCTAAGAAAAACCGCTTCGCGGTTTGCATACTGGATGCCTGCATCAACGGCTTTTGCAAGCTTTGCAGTGGCCTCAAATTCAACACCCGAACGCCTTGTAGGATCGAAATTGATGTTGCTGAATGAAGCAGGGTCATAGCCGATTTCATTGATCAGATCACTGCGGTAGTAGCGCACAGACCACTTGCCCCAACTTGGTTTGGAGCGATAACCCAATTCCATATCTTCGGACGTCTGAGGCTTTAGCAATGAAACCGCCGGACAGGCAGGTCCCCCAAAATCTTGGCAACCAAATTCATCTGCATTCGCCAATCGGAAACTTGTGCCCAACCGACTGAAAAGCTCTCCATTTGCACCGGTACGAATGGCTGCACCTATGTCCCAACTGGTATTGATGTTCTTGAGTTGCCCAACCGCTCCGCCGCTGATGGCGCGGTTCGCTGAAGTTTGGCGAGCACCGCCATAAATTTTTAGACCAGGCTCCTTCAAAGTTATTTCGTGACGGACATAAACCGCATCAGACCTCTGGTTGACTTTCGTTAAACCGCGGTCTCTATCCTGCGACCAATTTTCGGTGTCCACACCGACCAAAAAACGTTGTTGCGCAGCCCCCAGCTTAAATTCTCTCCAAGAACGGACGGCTGCTCTGTTGGCGTTGGTAGCACTGCTAGGTTTGTAGTCAGGATAGGGCGGGCTGATAAAGACAGAATCTGTTTGATCCGTTCGATGACTCACATCTAACCCAACACGCCAATCTCCGACAAACGTTTCCCCATTGACTTGGAAATTACGTTTTTCACTTAGAAAGTTGTCTTGTAACTTGTAGGTCTTTCTCGGATTGGTCGCAAAATCTGCCGGCGTGATACCCCCAGGCAAACCACCCTTGGACGATTGCGCCCCGATTCGAAAAGACAATTGCGAAGTCCCCTCTACCCAGGTGGCACTGGCCAAAGCATTGCGATCCTGATGCGCGAAGTTGGCCCGCTGATTGTCGGTAGTGAATGCGTTTGCATAAACCAGGTAACGCCAAGAACCTGTCGCCGTCCGCAGTGACAAGCGCCCATCACTGGTGGCGAAACTGCCCAAGCTCAAGCTTGCAGAACCGCCAGGCTCTACCAGCCCTTTGTTGGTGATGACGTTGATAACACCGGCTGTAGCGCCCTCGCCGTGCAAGACCGAACCATTGCCACGCACAATCTCGATCCGTTCGATGCTGTCAATCGGAATCCACGACAGTGATACGCCCGAAGAATCACCTTCGTTTTGCCTGACGCTGTCGACAAGAATCACCATATTGCTGCTGGCTGTTTCACCGAATCCCCGAAGATCTAGGGACTGATCTCTGCCGCCGGTCGTGTCTACACGGCCGACCACACCACCAAGCCAGCGGATGGCTTCATTGGCGTTTGTCATGCCGGTGGCTTGAATTTCTGCGGCGGTAATGACCACAACACCTTGCGGTAACAAGCTGGGATCTTGCGGAATTCTGGCCGCAGTCACCACAGTTTCAGGCAAGGTTTGAACTGAGGAAGTCTGCGCATAGACGGTCGAAACCGACAGGGCAGCCTGGAAAAGCGCGGCCAAAAGCCAGCGCGAGTGAAGTTTTCTCATTTGAATCAACCCGTAACAAAGGCTCTCACCGGCATCCCCGCCAGTGCATGAGCGTCACGCTGGTGCGCTTGTAACAAGACGCACCAACACCTTGTTGGCCGGTATCCGGGCTGACGAAACAACCTTCATCGCCTTCCCATGCGCTTGTTCAAGGCGCTCAGTGGCGAGTGATGAAAGCGGGATGAATCATTAAGCAAAAAGCTTAAATACATCCGTTCGTTTTACCGTTGCGGGGGCAGCGCAGGTTAAAAGTTTTGGCGCTGGTAGACCTGAGTCTGCTTAGCTTTGACTTTCTCCTGCTTCCCGTTGAACTGCGGCGTGTGAACCACACCGCGAGCACCAACATTTGCATTCTAAGCTGTGCATCCGCCATCAACCCTACAATCACAATTCAGATGGCTGAACCCAATCCCACCGTAGAACTTGTCGAGCGTGTTGAGCGGCTCTTGTTGCGCTATGACGAGTTGCGCCGCACCAACGAGCTGCTAAGCCTTCAGGTGACTGCACTCACGAGCGAACGCGACTCCCTGAAGTCCCGTCTTAGCGCTGCACGCGCTAGGGTCGATGCGCTATTGGAGCGCCTGCCTGAAGCCGATACAAAGACGCAATCATGAAGCAGATTGAAGTTCAGATCATGGGCCAGAGCTACCTGCTCGGCACCACCGACAACGGCGATCAAAAGCTACTGGCAGCCGTTGAAAAAGTAGACGCAGCCATGTGCAAAATCCGTGACTCAGGCAAGATCAAGGCACGCGATCGCATCGCCGTACTTGCCGCACTGAATTTGGCTTTTGAGTTGGCTGACCGCACGGCACCACCCGCTACACGCGTCCCGGGCGAACCCATAGATCAAGCGCAAATCAACTCCCTGATAGAGCGGCTGGACACGGCACTGGGCTTGGACGGCAGATTACTTTAAACCCTTGCATCTCGCCTGCGAGGCCTACAATCACTTTGTCTGCGGTGTTCGCTGGGCTTTATATTTCCTTGTACCAATGCTCTTTGAGCACGGGCTTGGTAAATTGTCTTGCTGGTGTGATCGTCTCGCGTTAGACGAACCCGACGTTGGACTGCCCTCGCCCACCTGAACCCTGGTTCAGGATGACGGTCCGGTGACATTCGCAGACACCTTTTTTGCTGGCGCCCTCTTCAGGCGCGTCCGACAAGCCGGTCTTCGACCGTTTGCAAGTGGCGCCGCATCGCGTTCGCGGCCTTGATTGGCTCGCGGTGAGAAATTGCGTCAATGATATTGTCGTGCTCGACAAAGCTGTGATGGACCTCGGGCGGCCTCACACCCTCAGGCCGGGGCCGCCCCCAGGTCACAGAGCGACGCACTTGGGTGAGCAGGTCTGTCAAGGCTAGCAAAATGGTGTTGTGCGCAGAGACCGCAATCTCGTGGTGGAACAGCGCGTCATAAACTTCATATTCGCGCCAATTCGATGCGAATTTGCATCGTCTGCTGAACTCCTTGAGCTGGGC
>CAMBWM010000033.1 GCA_945871335.1 Polaromonas sp. YR568
TGTCAGAAGGCAAGCTCTACGTCGCTAAGTTCAATGCAGATGGCAAAGGCCAGTGGCTTGAGCTCACGATCACGGACCCGCGTATTGCCAACCACACGGCTTACCGCTTTGCCAACCAGGCTGACGTACTCATCAATGCACGTCACGCATCTGATGCGCTGGGCGCCACCCCGATGGACCGCCCTGAGTGGGGTGCAGTCAACTACCAAAATGGCGAGATTTATTTTGCCCTGACCAATAACAATGCCAGCAACCGCACACCTACCAAGGTCAATGCAGCCAACCCACGTGCTTACATGGACGTGGACGGCAAAAAGGGCGCAGGTAACCCGAACGGTCACATCATCCGTTTCAAGGAAGACGGTCAAAGCGCCACTGCCATGGGTTTTGCGTGGGATATTTTTGTGTTCGGCGCCGAGGAAGATGCAGGCGCTGCCAATTTGTCCGGCTTGACGGCTAAGAATGCATTTTCTTCGCCTGATGGTTTGTGGTTCAGCAAAGCCACTGGCATTTGCTGGATTCAGACAGACGACGGCGCCATGACCGATGAGTCCAACTGCATGCTGCTGGCAGCTGTGCCCGGCCAGGTGGGCGACGGCGGCAAGGTCACTGTCAACAATGCCATGACCGTCAGCGGTGCTCTAGTCACCGGCAAGCAAGACACCTTCATCGGTGCTGCGCTGGGTGAGGCCCGTCTGCGCCGTTTTCTGGTTTCGCCCAAGGGTGGTGAGGTCACCGGTATCACTGAGACCGAAGATGGCAAGACGCTGTTTGTCAATATTCAGCACCCGGGCGAAGACACGCCGGCCTTGGGTAATGCAGCGCAATACAAGCTGCAAAGCACCTGGCCTGGTAATTTGGGTTACGGTCCGGTGGGTCGTCCACGCTCAGCGACCCTTGTGATTACGCGCAATGACGGTGGTCTGATCGGCGTTTAATTAAGTGCCGTGTTAATAAAAAGCCGCTGCTCCGAAAGGTGCAGCGGCTTTTTTCATGGGCCGCAGGTCATCAACGCGTCACTGAACAGACTTTTCATTGACATAGCCAATCGTTACTATTTGTACAGGTAAAAATGATGATGTTTACCTGGTGAATCTCTGAGAAAAAACTCAACAGAAAGAGCAAGCCATGAATAACTTACAAACATTCCATGCGTACGCAGTTTGATGTACTAGGCGACGCCGGCCCACTTGGGGCACCTGACGGCGACGATGATGAAAAAGGTCAACGTTTTCGCACTATTTTCATTTCTGATATTCACTTGGGAACGCCCGGCTGCCAGGCACTGGCATTACTGGATTTTTTGCGAACCCATCCCAGTGACACGCTGTACCTGGTAGGCGATATCGTTGACGGCTGGCAGTTGCGCCGTAGATGGTACTGGCCACAGGCGCACAACGACGTGGTCCAAAAGCTTTTGCGTCGCGTTCGCAAAGGTTGCCGCGTGATTTACGTCCCCGGTAACCATGATGAATTTGCTCGTGATTTCATTGGGCATCATTTTGGCGGTATCGAAGTGGTGCAAGAGGCTGTGCATGAGACAGCGGATGGTCGCAGCCTGTGGATTATTCATGGCGACTACTTTGATGCGGTGGTGCAGTGCGCCAAATGGTTGGCTTATCTGGGCGACAACCTGTATGAACTGACCCTGCGCATGAACCGACACCTCAATTCTCTGAGGGGCCGTTTGGGTCTGCCTTACTGGTCACTGTCCGCTTTTCTCAAGCAAAAAGTCAAAACAGCGCTGAATTACGTGACTGATTTTGAAGTCGCCGTAGCCAACGAAGCTAAAAAGCGCGGGCATCACGGCGTTTTGTGCGGCCATATCCATCGTGCTGAAATGCGCATGATCAATGGCGTCTTGTATTGCAATGACGGCGATTGGGTAGAAAGTCGTACTGCCCTGGTAGAGCACTATGACGGGCGCCTGGAGATTTTGCATTGGGAGCCCTCCCATGAGGTACAAAAAACTTCACAGCCTGCATCGGTCATCTCATCGCCTGTGGTCTCATGAAAATCGCGTTGGTGACCGATGCATGGCTGCCACAAGTCAACGGGGTGGTGACGACTTTGCTGGAGCTCGTGCGTGACTTGGAGTCGCGCCAGCATCAAGTCCTGGTGATTCATCCCGGGCAATTCAAGACCAAACCCTGTCCGGGCTATTCGGGCATTGACTTGGCGCAGCGGCCGCGTGAGCTGCTCAGCCGGCAAATCGATGAGTTTGTGCCTGATGCCATCCATGTGGCTACCGAGGGCCCACTGGGCTGGGCGGCGCGTGGCTACTGCCGGCGAAACAGACTGCAATTCACCACCGCCTTTCATACCAAGTTTCCTGAAATCTTGAAGTCAGCCATGCACGTTCCTTTGTGGGTAGGCTATGCCTTGTTCAGGCATTTTCATAAATATTCAGCCGGCATCATGGTCCCCACCCAAGGTGTTTTAGAGATGCTTCGTGCGCGCGGATTTAAAAATTTGCGAGGCTGGACTCACGGTGTGGACACCGATTTGTTCCGCTTTCATGGAAGCGCCAGAATCTATCCACCCTTAAACAAAATTGAGCGGCCCTTGTCACTTTTTGTAGGCCGTGTTTCATACGAAAAAAACATCAAAGCCTTTCTTGAGATGGATACGCCAGGCACCAAAGTGGTTTGCGGCGTGGGTCCCCTAGAAGAAGCGCTCAAGTTGCGTTACCCGGGTGTTCGTTGGTTGGGTTTGCTGCCGCGTGATGAGCTTGCCATGATTTACGCCGCAGCCGATGTATTTGTTTTCCCCAGTCGATCGGAAACCTTTGGTTTGGTCATGCTAGAGGCCATGGCTTGCGGCACGCCGGTGGCGGCTTACCCGGTGGATGGCCCGCTGGAAGTACTGAATGCACCCGAGGGCACCAAAGGCGGTGTGCTGCATGAAGACTTAAAGCAAGCATTTACTGATGCGCTCCAGGTTCCGCGCTGGCAAGCGCGTGAGAGAGCCATGGATTTCAGCTGGGAAGCTGCTGGCCGTTTATTTCAAAACCACTTGGTCAAGGCAAGGCCGTCCAGCTCTTTGTCATAAGCCATTTTTTGTTGAATGCTGGCTGATAACGATGGTGAGTTCAGACAACTGGCCAGCCGGGTAACAAGGCCAATGACTTCATCAGCTCGGCGCCTGCAGTTTCAAGGCTGGAGTCATTGAGCAAGTGGATAACACGAGAACTGGGCTCGATGTCAAACGCCACGGAGCGTTGAACCCTTGCCTCAATCGCCTCAGGCGATTCACGCCCGCGTGCCAGCAGACGCGCGCGAAGAATGTCGGCACTGGCGCTGATGTGCAAGACATTCATGCCTTCAAAATCCCTAAGAACCTGCACCAAGTGAGCCCGTGAGCCATTGACCAAAACCCAGTCTTGTTTTTGCAGCGGCTGAAGTTCACAGTGACGCACTCCATATTGCCGTCCATTGGCCAGCCAGTGCAGTGCAAATGCATTGGAATCACGCAAGCTATCGAAACTTGCCGCGTCAACACTCTCGTGTTGTTCGCCCTCAGCTTGTAAGGGCCGGTCAATTGTGCGTCGCGCGAAGTGAACGGGCGATGCAGCTGGCAGTCGGTTTCTCAGCCACTCAAGCAGGCTGTCTTTACCTGCACCTGAAGGACCCATCACGTATATCAGGCGCTGGTTCATGGCGCTAAATAAAAGTGTTCTTGCAGCATGAAGTCAGCGCCAGGAGAGGGTTCTACAAAAAGCGCCAGAGAATCGAGTCGGCATGGCGGCAGCACGGCGAACCAGTCTTGCGCGGCAGCAAGCAGGCTTTCAATTTGATATTGGCTGAAATTTTTCAACGAGCCCGTGAGTGAAAAGTGGAGACGGTAATGCTCAAGTACAAAGGGATAACCCCAGCGCAACAGCATGGCATCTTGTTCAGCTGAAAGCCCTGCTTGCCGGCGCCGCTTCAATTCGCTTTCAGACAGCGTTGCAGCCAGCGACTGAAGTTCAACGACACACCTGGCCGCAACAGTGTTAGCTTTTTCGGATTCATGTTGCGGCACAAGCGCCAGAAAATCATCTATCTGAACGACTTGCATCGGCGGCATGTGAAATGCCTGAATACTTTTGGCAAAGGTCGATAGCGTTGTCGTCAAAAGATTCACGCTTGTGTCTGGCGCCAGCGTGAATGGAGCCTTGAGGGTTGCGTGCCAGCCGTAACGGCGGGGCGCAGCTCTTACACTTTGCCATTCATCTTCGCTGATCCCATTGATCGCAGGCATGGCAAGTACAGCACCGCCGGCAGCACAGCGGCCCAGCCATTGACTGCCGGCCTGCCACCAAGCGCTTTGAGGTGGCGGGGCAAAGTAAACCGCGTAGCGGTAGGGCGCTGGCAAGGACTTAGTTGTCATATCTGACCATTAAATTTACCCGGTCACCGGCAAACCAGGTTGTTGCAAATTCAATCGGCAAGCCAAGGGTGTCAATGTTGATGCTTGTCACTTCCAGCACGGGCCGGTTGATGGGTTGGCGCAGATGGGCTGCAATCTCCGCACTTGGAATTTTGGCGATGATTCGACTTTCCTGCCGGGTGTAATCGCTCAGTCCGCAAGTGGCGAAGGCGGCGGTAATGGATCCGGTTTGCATGATTGTTTCATCGAGCCCTTCAAAGCGGGGCAGCGGGAAAAATCGCTCACTCACATGCAGCACTTGACCCTCTGCTTCGCCCAAAATATTCAGGTACAAGAGTTTGCTGCGCGCGGGCAATGCCAGCGCCTTAGCTTGTGCGGCGCTGGCTTTCACCATGCTGGCTTGCAGCACTTGCAGTCCGCCGCGCAACCCTGCTTGGTCCAGGCTTTGACGGTGACGCGTGCGCTTACCCAGTATCAGCTCAACCGCAAAGTCCTCCACATAGGTTCCGCTGCCTTGGGTCACACGCACCAGCCCTTGGCTGGCCAGGCTTGCCAGTGATTTTCTGATGGTGTGCCGGTTGACGCCAAATTGTTCTGCCAAGCTGTGCTCTGAGGGCAGGCGTTTTCCTGGCGGGTAAATGCCACGGCTGATGGCGTCGGATATTTGTGTGGCGATGCGCAACCAAAAACTTTCACGCGCTGGTTGCGCTGGGTCTGCCTGAGAAATCAGTGTTGTCATGAAACCTACATAAGTGATCGTTAAGCTAGCATCAGACAATTTATTTGTCTATACAACTTGAGAGTATCACCGAGATGTTTCATTCATTTGACAATATTGAACCCGCGCAGCCGATAGCGCGTGCAGACTGGATGGCCCTGTTGTCCCGGGCGCCCTTGGACCTGCTCGAGTCTGCCGTCGGCACACACTGGCCGGCCAAGCCCAACTGGCTTAGAGCGCCGGAAACGGGGCTGATGATGGTTCAGGGTCGTGCAGGCGCTACGGGGGAGCGTTTTAACCTGGGCGAGGTCACCGTCAGCCGTTGCGCTTTGCGTCTTTCCCTGGCTACGCCAGAGGTTGGCGTGGTGGGTGTGGCCTACGCCCTGGGTCGCTCGCACCGACAGGTCAGTCTGGCCGCCGTAGCCGATGCTTTGCTTCAGGATCCGACGCAAAAGAACTTGCTGGAGCAAACCTTGCTGGCGCCTGTTCGGCTGCATTTGGCGCAGCAGCGCAGCCAGCGCGAGCAAGCGGCGCAAAGCACCAAAGTTGAGTTTTTCACAGTGGCCCGTGAAGCCGGAGCCCCTGACGAAGATGGAGAAGAGGTATGAGCGTTCAGGATCTGAGTCAACTGGGCGCTGGCTTTTCACATGAGGGCTTCGGCAGCCAGGCTGTTTTTCGTGTGGCGCTGGACGCTCTTTCGCACCCGGGCCGTTGCATGCTGGTATTGCATGACGCTCAAACACCGCTGGCCGGCCAGCCTGCAGCGGCTGCCTTGTTGCTGGCTTTGCTAGATTCTGATTGCACGCTCTGGCTGTCACCTTCTTTGGCCGCCAGTGATGCGGCTTCCTGGCTTCGCTTTCACACCGGATGCCAGCTTGTCGAACAAGCTGATAAAGCCATGTTTATCTGGGTGGCTGCAGGTGATGAGATGCCGGCGTTGGACAGTTTCTCCCAGGGTAGCGACAACGAGCCGGACCAGTCTGCAACTTGCGTACTGGATGTCGCCCAAATGGGCGTGGGTACAGACAGTCAAAAGCATTGGCTGCTGACCGGGCCGGGCATTCAGGATGTCACGCACTTGGCGGTCGATGGGCTGCCTGCCGATTTTCAATCGCAGTGGGCTGCCAATCACGCGAGCTTCCCGCGCGGCGTGGACTTGTTCCTCGCAACACAGAACCAGCTTGTCGGTTTGCCGCGCACCACATCGATTCAATTATCTGGAGGTCTTTAAGCATGTACGTGGCCGTCAAAGGCGGGGAAAACGCCATTCTCAACAGTTACCTCCTGCTGGCCACACAGCGCCGCGGCGACAACCGCCTGCCGGAGCTCAGCGTGCTGCAGATTCAGCAACAGCTCAAACTGGCCGTGGACCGCGTCATGAATGAAGGCTCGGTTTACGACCCTGAACTTGCGGCGCTGGCGATCAAGCAAGCCAGCGGCGACCTGATCGAAGCCATTTTTTTGTTGCGCGCCTACCGCGCCACCTTGCCTCGACTGGGCATTACCCAGCCACTCAAGACTGAGCGCATGTCGCTGCAAAGGCGCATCTCTGCAACCTTCAAAGATCTGCCGGGCGGCCAGGTGCTGGGACCCACCTACGACTACACCCAGCGATTGCTTGATTTCACGCTACTGGCCAGCAGTCAGCCCGTGCCCACCGCAGTAACGCACAACACCGAAGAACAGCCAGGTCGAATTGATTTGGCAGTTACGCCGCGCGTGGTTGATCTGCTCAACAACGAAGGTCTGATTGAAACGCGGCCCATCCCGCCGGGTGACCCTGCCCCTGTGGACCTGACCCGTGAACCCTTGCGCTTTCCGGCCGTGCGCGCCACCCGCCTGCAAAATTTGGCGCGTGGTGATGAAGGTTTTCTGTTGGCGATGGCTTACTCGACCCAGCGCGGTTACGCCCACAGTCACCCATTTGTCGGCGAGGTTCGTTTGGGTCAGGTGGCGCTGGAGATCGTTCCTGAGGAACTTGGCTTTGCCATCTCCATTGGCGACATCGAAATCACAGAGTGTGAGATGGTCAATCAGTTTGCCGGTAGCAAAACAGAGCCGCCGCAATTCACTCGCGGCTATGGCCTTGCGTTTGGCCACAGCGAGCGTAAGGCTATGGCCATGAGTCTGGTGGACCGGGCACTGCGCGCCGATGAGTTGGGCGAGCCGATTGAGTCGCCCGCACAAATGCAGGAATTTGTTTTGTCGCACAGTGACAGCCTTGAAGCCTCAGGCTTTGTGCAGCACCTGAAGTTGCCGCATTACGTTGACTTTCAATCTGAACTGGAATTGATCCGGAAAATGCGCGCGGCATCCAGCCAGACGCCGAGCCCGACAGTCCCTGGAGTCACAGCATGAACGTCGCTCATGAAATCGAACTGGCGCCTTTGACTGAACTGGCCAGCGGCGATGTGCAGTCCAACTTTAACTTTGCCTACCTGGATGAGCGCACTAAGCGCATGATCCGCCGAGCACTGCTCAAAGCAGTGTCAATTCCCGGCTACCAAGTGCCATTCGGCTCGCGTGAGATGCCGCTGCCCTATGGCTGGGGCACTGGCGGTATTCAAGTGACGGCCTCGGTCATCGGGCCTAAAGATGTACTCAAGATCATCGACCAAGGATCTGACGATACCGTCAATGCGGTGAATATCCGTCGTTTTTTCGAGCGTACAGCTGGCGTGGCAACGACCACGCACACCCGTGATGCGAGCTTGATTCAGACCCGCCACCGGATTCCCGAGATTCCTCTTCAGGAAGGGCAGGTGATCATTTACCAGGTGCCTGTGCCGGAGCCGATGCAGCGCTTGGAGCCGCGCGAGACCGAAACTCGCACCCTGCACGGGCTGGCCGAATATGGTTTGCTGCACGTCAAGCTGTATGAGGACATTGCCAAGTACGGTCACATCGCCACCACCTACGATTACCCGGTGCTGGTGAACGGGCGCTACATCATGGCGCCTTCACCGATTCCGAAATTCGACAACCCGAAGATGCACATGAACCCGGCCTTGCAACTCTTTGGCGCTGGCCGCGAAAAACGCATCTATGCAGTGCCCCCGTACACCTCCGTCGAAAGTCTGGGCTTTGAAGACCATCCCTTTGAAGTGCAGCGCTGGGATGCCGCCTGCGCACTGTGTGGTGCCAAGGACAGCTTTCTCGATGAAGTGATCACTGATGACCTCGGCACACGCATGCATGTCTGCTCGGACTCGGACTATTGCCAGTCGCGTCAAGACGCTTCAAGATCGGCTCATGGCGAGGCTGCCATATGAGTGTCCATATCCGTCAGGCTGAGTCGACTGATGTGGCAGCGGTGTTGACCTTGTACGCGCAGATTGACTTCAACAACGATGCAGTCTTGTCTGAAGCCGAGGCACTAAAAATCTTTGCTGAGTTTGCACGCTACCCGAGTTACCGGCTGTTCGTGGCCATGGACGCAGCCCAAGTGGTTGGCAGCTATGCCTTGCTGGTGATGCACAACATGGCCCATGGCGGCATGCCCTCAGCCGTGGTGGAGGACGTCGTGGTCGCCAGCGCACAACAGGGGCGCGGCATTGGCCGGCAGATGATGGACCATGCCAAAGAAGAGGCCAAGGCCGCAGGTTGCTACAAGCTGGCGCTGTCCTCCAACCTCAAGCGCCACGCAGCGCATTCCTTTTATGACTCCCTCGGGTTTGAGCAGCACGGCCTGAGTTTTGTGATCGAACCCTGATATGACATTGATCTCACCCCAGACATCTGCTGCGCCTTCTGCACTGCTGCAGGTTCGTGGGCTCGGTAAGAATTACGGTGACCGCGTTGCGCTCAAAGATGTTTCTTTTGACCTGTGGCCCGGTGAGGTGCTGGCCGTGGTGGGCGAGTCCGGCTCCGGCAAGTCGACCCTGCTCAACGCCATTGCTGCCCGTAGCCGACCCGATACCGGCAGCGTCCACTTCATGACTCGCCATGAGGGTCTCCAGGAGGTCTATGGTATGACCGAGGCGCAGCAGCGTTTGCTGTCGCGCACGGACTGGGGCTTTGTGCACCAGAACGCTGCCGATGGATTGCGCATGGATGTCTCTGCCGGTGCCAATGTAGGTGAGCGCCTGATGGGCTTGGGCGAGCGCCACTACGGTCGCCTGCGCGAAATAGCTGCCGGCTGGCTGGAGCGCGTCGAGATTGACGTGGCACGCATGGATGACGCCCCCCGCACTTTTTCAGGTGGCATGCGCCAGCGCCTGCAAATCGCCCGCAACCTCGTGACCGAGCCACGGCTAGTCTTCATGGACGAGCCGACGTCGGGACTCGATGTCTCGGTGCAGGCCCGCTTGCTGGACATGCTGCGCCAGTTGACCCGCAAGATGCAGCTGGCAGCCATCGTGGTCACGCATGATCTGGCAGTCGCCCGTCTGCTGGCACACCGCATGATCGTCATGCAGCGCGGCTGTGTGGTCGAAGTTGGCCTGACCGATCAGGTACTTGACGACCCGCAGCATCCTTACACCCAGCTTCTTGTTTCTTCAGTACTTCAACCATGACACAAGCACTTCTTCAAATTCAAGGGGTGGCCAAGCGCTTTACCTTACACCACCAAAATGGCGTTGAGTTGGCAGTTTTGGGCGAGGCAAACATGGAGGTTCGTGCCGGCGAATGTGTGGTTTTGGATGGACCTTCCGGCATGGGAAAGAGCACCTTGCTCAAAATGATTTATGCCAACTACAGAACCAGTGCCGGCAGCATATGGATTCGCTTGCCGGGTCGTGCACCGATTGACGTCACCTCTGCTTCGCCGTATGAACTTGTTCGCTTGCGAAAAGAATCAATTGGCTATGTGAGTCAGTTTTTACGCGTTATCCCGCGGGTTTCAGCGCTGGACGTGGTGGCAGAACCATTGCTCGACGACGGTGACGACTCACCCGAAATTCTGCAGGTTGCACGTGTAGAAGCTGGGCGTTGGCTGACGCGTTTGCGTATACCCGAGCGACTGTGGCATTTACCGCCAGCCACATTTTCTGGTGGCGAGCAGCAGCGCATCAACATTGCCCGCAGCATGATCAAGCCAAGACCCCTTCTTTTACTTGACGAGCCTACCGCCTCCCTTGATTTAGAAAATGCGCAGACTGTGATCGATTTGATACGCGAAGCCAGTGCGCGAGGCGCTGCGATCGTAGGCATTTTTCATGACGTGCACGTGGGTGATGCCGTGGCTACCCGGCGAATCAATGTAGCCGACTTCAGGACAAAAGAATGACCAATCAATTGATCTTTAAAAATGCCCAGATGGTGTTGCGAGACGAAGTCGTGCATGGCAGTTTAGTGGCTGAAAATGGTTTGATCAGCGAGGTTGCCGGATCTACATCCGTAACAGCTGCATTAGATCTCAATGGGGACTATCTCTTACCCGGCCTAGTTGAAATTCATACCGACAACTTTGAGCGTCACCTGATGCCCAGACCCAAAGTTCAATGGGCAGAGTTGCCCGCCTTGTTGGCACACGATGCAGAAATTGCTGCCGCTGGTATCACCACCGTTTTTGACGCACTTGGCGTTGGCGAGGCGGACCTTGAAAGCCTGCGCGGCAGTGCTTGGGGTGATGTGCTTGCGACCATTAATGACTGCACCCGGCAAGACTTGTTGCGAGCCGATCATCATCTGCACGTTCGATGTGAGTTACCGGCGCCTAATACGATTGAACTTTTTGAGCCATTCAAGGGTCATCCGCGGCTCTCACTTATTTCGCTCATGGACCATACGCCGGGCCAGCGGCAATGGGAAAATATTGAGCAAGCTCGGATTTATTACGTTGGTAAAAAGGGCTGGAGCCAGCAAAAATTTGAGCAACAAGTAGCCCACGCCAATGAGTTGCAGGCTAAATTTGCTCAACCTCATCGCCGGTTTTTTGTGGACTACTGCAAAACGCATGGGATTGCTTTGGCCAGTCACGACGACACCACGGTTGCGCATGTTCAGCAAGCTTATGCCGAGGGTGCTTGTATGTCCGAGTTTCCAACCACGGTGGCTGCAGCCAGTGAAGCCCACAAGCATGGCTTGAGTACCGTCATGGGCGGTCCCAATGTGGTGCGTGGTGGTTCTCACTCGGGCAACGTTGCTGCGGTCGAATTGGCCAGACTGGGTTTGCTGGATATCTTGTCTTCTGATTACGTTCCCGGAAGTTTGCTGACGGCTGTAATGTCCCTGGTGGCGCAAAGTGTCATGACCTTGCCACAGGCCGTTGCCACAGTGACCTCAGCACCCGCTCTTGCCACCGGCTTTAATGACCGTGGCGCCATTGAGGCAGGGCTCAGAGCTGATCTGATTCAGGTTCATATTGCTCAATTGCCAAATGGGGTGCGTCATGCGGTAGTTCGTGCGGTTTGGCGTGAAGGACGACGCGTTTTATAGCAGCAGAAAATCCATCTTAAACAAGTTCTTGTCCGCTTTAACTGAAACCTTATAGAGCATTGACTCAATTCTTTTGATTGAAGGAAACTCCATGGCATTGACAACAACTGACATCATCGAAATTTTTCAAACCCGTGCATCAGCACAGTACGGTGGAGAAGCCGTAAGTCAATTTGAACATGCGATGCAGTGCGCGCATTTGGCAGAGAAAGCTGGCGAAGAAGACAGCACTGTGGTTGCCGCCATGCTGCATGATTTAGGTCATCTGTTGGTTGACAAAAGAGTTTCTGCTAATGATGAAACACAAGAGCGCGATGACCTTCACCAGCACATAGCCATTCCTTTCTTACGCGGTTTGCTGCCTGATGCTGTGATTGAGCCGATTCGAATGCATGTGGACGCAAAGCGCTATTTGTGCGCAGTTGTACCCACCTATTGGGAGAGTTTGTCACCGGCTTCCAAACGCAGTCTGGAGTTACAAGGTGGAATTTATACGGCCACGCAATGCGAAGCGTTTATGAGTCAGCCATTTGCAGATGTGGCTGTGCGACTTCGGCGTTACGATGATCTGGCTAAAGATCCGCAAGCCGTCACTCCTAATCTTGCTCATTTTCAGTTAAAGCTTGAATCACTGGTATTGGTGTGACTGGCTGAATGTGTGTTTCTTCGTTGAAAGATGCTTGGATTCTTGAGAGCGGTAGCGCGATAGAAAAAATAGAACCTTGGCCTATCGTGCTTTGTATGTTGATGTGCCCGCCATGGCGTTGTGCCACGTGTTTCACGATGGCCAGTCCCAAACCCGTTCCACCTGTTTCACGCGATCGGCTGCGGTCAACGCGGTAAAAACGTTCTGTCAGGCGTGGCAGGTGTTCTGCTGCAATACCCGGTCCGCTGTCTTCGACAAAAAACTCAGCACTGTCGTCTTTGAGTCGCCAGCCAGCACAAATAGCCCCACCATCGGGCGTGTATCGAACTGCATTGCCCAATAGATTAGACATGGCACTCAGAAGTTCAGTTTTAGCGCCTGCCACCTGCAAGCGCGGCCCTTCAACACTGCGAATCTCATGAGGCGGATGGGAGATCACTTGCGATAAGCCCTTAGCCTCTTGCATAGCTTGGACGAGTAATTCATGGGTGTCTAGCCAATCGCCTTGTCCGGGTGACGGACTGCCTTCAAGACGAGACAGTGTGAGCAAATCACTCACTAAACTTTGCATGCGCTGAGCTTGCTGACTCATCAAGTCGAGGTAGACATTGCGCTCGGGCTCTTCAATGGGCAGTGTTTGCAGTGTTTCGACAAATCCGCTGAGGACAGTCAAGGGTGTGCGAATTTCGTGTGAGACATTGGCCACAAAATCTTTACGCATAGCTTCTGCCAGTTCTATTGCAGTCACATCACGTGTGAGCATTAGTTTGCGCCGGCTACCGTAGGGGTGAATTTGAATCGATATACGCGAAGGATGCGTAGCACTTGCACGAACCCCATTGATCTGGATTTCTGTGCTGAAGTCAGCATCGGCAAGGTACGCAGAAAAATTAGGCGAGCGCACCAGATTTTGAACGTATTGGCCGATGTCGCGTTGGGGATCAACGCCCAATTGATTGGCTGCGGTCAGGTTGACCCATTCGATGCGACCCGAATCATCGAGCAGTACAACGCCGTTGGGTGAGGCTTGGATCGCGGCCAGAAAATTAGAAAGCTTGTTATCACTTGATAGCTGTTGCTTATCTAGTTTCTTGAATATTTTCTTACTTCGATCATATATTTCTAACCATACACCGGAGAGTTGAGGCGATGCCTTTAGGTCAAAGTTGTTGAGCCAGGCCAGCAGACGCGCTGCACGTACTGCATCCCAGGCGCTCCATACAACTGCGCCACATGCCGCGCCGGCAAAAGTCAAACCCGTCGACCCTTCGTAAAGTCCCCATGCAGCACCTAAGCTCACCAGGGCCAGCAGTTCAATCGGGCGTCGCGTCATGCCGCCATGACTGGCTTGCCCTGAACAGTCAGTCGATAACCTGCACCTCTGACGGTTTCCACCATACAGGAGGCTTCACCGAGGGATTCGCGCAGTCGCTTGACATGGACGTCGACTGTGCGCTCTTCAATAAACACATGATCGCCCCACACCTTGTCCAGCAAGGTGCTGCGACTGTGAACCCGTTCAGCGTGTTTCATCAGGTAGTGCAATAGCTTGAACTCGGTTGGTCCAATTTTGAGTTCTTGAGAACGGAATGAAACCCGGTATGTGCCGGCGTCCAGTGTCAGCTCCCCCACCTGTACCGAGTCTTTGATCGTTTCAGGCGCGCGTCTGCGCATCAGCGAGCGGATGCGTGCAAGCATTTCTTGCGTTGAAAAGGGTTTGGTGATGTAGTCATCAGCGCCGGCATCCAGGCCCTGGATTTTGTCTGACTCGTCACTGCGGGCTGTCAGCATAATGATTGGCACGGTTTTCGTGCGGTCATTTTTACGCCACTGCCTTGCCAATGAGGCACCGCTCTCGCCGGGGAGCATCCAGTCCAGCAGGATCAGGTCCGGCAATACGGCATCAACTTCACGCTGGGCGGCAGCGCCGTCATAAACAACGGTTGGCGAAAAACCGTTGTGCCGCAGGTTCACAGCGATAAGCTCGGCGATGGAGGGCTCGTCCTCCACCACCAAAACCCTGGGTAGTTTTCTCATCTGACGACTGACTCCACTTGGCTCATGGGCGTGTGGCGTACATCCTCGCCTTTGACGAT
>CAMBWM010000034.1 GCA_945871335.1 Polaromonas sp. YR568
GAGGGTGCCGCCGACGTTGACGGTGCCTGCCGCCATGCCGCCCAGCAGGATGATGGTGCCGTTGTGCTCTTGCACCGTGCGCGCTTCGATGATGCCGGTGTTGTTGACCACGCTGGCAAGCAGTGCGTCTTTGGCACCCGCGCTCATGAAGACATTGCCGCCGTCGGCGCGGATCAACCCCCCGTTTTCGGCCAGGCTATCCAGTACCCCCTGGTCCACCTGCATCTTGACCATGCTGTTGCTTTGGAACGTAAGGGTGGCGGCACTGCCTGCTCCCAGCGCCACCGTGCCCAGCGGCGCGGTAATCGTGCCCTGGTTGCTGACAGTGTTGCCGAGCAGGGCGACGTAACCACCCGAGCCGCCCGAGCCTGTGGCGCTGATCGTGCCCTGGTTGACGATGCTGCCGGTACCGGTGCCGCTGAACGTTCTACTGCTGCCATTAAGGCTGGCGTCATTGACGCCTAGCGTGGAGGCCACCAACGCGCCGACGTTAACCTGCGCACCCTGCCCGAAAAGGATGCCGTTGGGGTTGATCAGGTAGACCTGTCCATTGGCGTTCAGGCGTCCGAGGATTTGCGTGCCGTTGGTGTCGTAGATGCGGTTGACTGCGACGGCGCTTGCCGAGGGCTGCACAAAGTTGACCGTCTCTTGCGGTGCAATATTGAAGCTTTGCCAGTTGAGCGATAAGTTGGGGCTGGCTTGCTGGATGGTGGTGGTGGCGCCGGACTGGGTGACGCTGCCCGCGCCGGCACTCACCTGCCCGCCTAGTGGTTCAGCCTGCGCGACGGCCACTGACACAAGTACGCACAACGTAGGTCTCCAGACCAGACGGTAGATGCGGTGTTTTAAAGCGTGGCTTTTCAATGTGGTTCCTGGGCAGTGTCCGTTAAATCGAATGGCTCGCCTGCGGCTCAGCAGCCCTGCCTCTAGTTCATGATCCGGCACTTGAAACTGCTCCATCAACGCCGGGGAAGAAAATTTTACGCAGTGAAATCAATACTTTCGATTAATTGCTGCCTTAACTTTTCCAACCTCTCCCGCAACATCTTTGATTTCACCATTTGAAAAATTAAAAAATTGTAATGAAAAAAATGGTATCACTTATTTTGCTAAAGTTACTTTTTTAAAATGGTGACTCTTCATGACTAAAAAGACAATCGTTTCTACACTCATTGTGTCTGGTGCACTCTTAGCAACATCGGCATTTGCGCAAGGAATGTATGTTGCTGGTTCCGCAGGTTTGGGAATAGCCGCCAGCAGCGTCAAAACTGACTTGGATACTGTATTGACAGCTCGCGCAATCAAAAGTATTAACTCTTCAATGTCCGATGGCACTGCCATGAATGGCACTCTCGGTTACGAGTACAACTCTAATTTCGCAGCAGAAGCGGGCTACTTTGACAGTGGAACCCTTAATTACACGGCGACTGGAACCGGTGTCGCAAGCATCAAATCAGACACAAAAGTAACAGGGTTTCAACTTGCCGCGGTGGGAACAACCCCATTAAATGACAAGTTCTCAGTATTTGGAAAATTGGGCTACTCCTTCCTCACCACTAAAAGCAACATCACAATTGGCACCGTTAAAAGTGCTGCCTCTGAGAAAAACAACGGAGTTGGCTTCGGTTTAGGTGCAACCTACAAATTGGTCGACAACATCAGCGTGAAGGCCAGTTACGAAATGATTGCCAGCGACGTTAGCGCATTCCTGGTGGGTGTTCAGATCAAGTTCTGATCTTACTTCAGCACTGTGAGAGGGCCATCGCTCTGATGGCCCTTTTTTGTTTTTTGGAGAACTTGTCATGCTCAAGACCAAAATTAGCATTAGATTTTTCAGCTGCTTATTAATTGTTGTATCCAGCTTATTTGTTTCTTCCCCTGCATTTGCGTGGTTCTTTATTATTCCCGGCTCTCTGACAAATGCGATTGCAGATGCCATAACGGGTGAGGAAGGTTTTCACTGCGTGAGTCGGTCCGCTAAAGTCGGAGATGTCATTAAAACGAGCACTGGGCCTGGAATTGTGAAGTCACTCTCAGGCGAGTCCAGCCGATGCTCTACTAATTTGAATCGACCGATTCGTGCCTTACTCGTTCCAGGCGAAGGAGTGGTCGGCGCAGATGGAAAAGCGGCGGGTCCCAAACCGCCAGCTGCAGCCCAACAACCGACGTCCAACGCAAGATTGGAGTTGTCCGACGACTGGCAGCAAAAACCCTTGGTAGCAGGTCAAGATCCAAAAGTAATTGTTCTTTTTGCGGTCAACAAAACCACAAATACCCTTTAACCTTGGGAACCATTAAGCGATCGGAATTGGGTGATATTTCTGTGTTTGCCAAAACACGGCAAGCCAGCCTTGCCGCGGGTCTCACGTATACCAAATTAAGTCCCGTCGAGCCGATCAAGGTGGGGCAACTCCCTGCTTGGCGCTACACCGTGAGTGGCAACATTAAGCGGGGCAATCAGTCTGCCTGGACGTATATGGTCACCATTTACGAGGGACGTGACGAAGTCGTGATCGTGAATACATGGACGTTGGCTGCTAATTTTGCGCTCCAACAAAGCGAAATGCACCGAATTGAAGATGGCATTTCAGGCATCGAGCCGCCTATTTAGAGGGCACGGGCTTTCAATTAACGCTGTTATCAGCCTTAATGTGACACTCCGTCCCGCCTCAACACCTTCAAGAAGGTCAGCCACAAAATACGAACGTCAAACCACAGGGACTGGCGCTGCAGATAGGTCACATCAAGCTTGACCTTCTCAGAAATCGGCAATTCATCACGGCCATTGACTTGCGCCCAACCGGTTAGACCAGGTACCAAGGTGTGCACACCTTGCGCTGTGCGCAGAGCAATCAAGTCTGTCTGGTTGAACAGCGCTGGACGCGGGCCCACAAAGCTCATGTCACCCGCCAAGATGCTCCACAACTGAGGTAACTCGTCCAAGCTGCTTTTGCGTAAAAAAGAACCGACAGGCGTCAGGTGTGAACGGGCATCGGCCAACAAATGTGTGGCCACCACAGGGGTGCCAACCCGCATGCTGCGGAACTTCGGCATTTTGAAGATCACATTGTTTCGGCCAACGCGGTCAGACCAATGCAAGGCGGGCCCTTGGGACGTCAAGCGGACGACCAGGGCAAGCAGCAGCACAGGCACAAACAAAATCAGGGCCGCCAGACAGCCAAGCAGAATATCGAAAGATCTTTTCATACCGCCATCGCCCGCCTCAACCCCTCTTCCACCGCCAAAGGTGGACCCCAACCTAACAGCCCAGTTTTATTGGCCACGCTCATCAAGGCCTGCTGAGGCTGTAACTAAGCGTATGCATGTGAATTGGGTAATTTTTCAGGGGCGATTAAACAATCACGAAACTCTTCCGTAATTGTCTTCGAAACGCACAATATCGTCTTCACCCAAGTAACTTCCCGACTGCACCTCGATCAGCTCCAGATCGGTCTTGCCGGGATTTTCCAGTCGGTGTTTGACGCCAAGTGGAATGTAAGTGCTCTGGTTTTCCGTGAGCATGAGCTCTTCTTCTCCCTTGGTCACCAAGGCCGTACCTTTGACAACAATCCAGTGCTCGGCGCGGTGGTTATGCATCTGAAGGCTGAGCTTGGCACCCGGGCGAACGGTGATGCGCTTGACTTGGTGCCTCTCACCGACATCGACACTGTCGTAAGTACCCCAAGGCCGGGCAACTTTGCGGTGCTGGACTGATTGCGAGATGTCATCTGCGTCTAATCGTGCCACCACCTGCTTGACCTGCTCCACGTGGCTGCTGGCCGCGACCAACAAAGCGTCCGGGGTGTCGATGACAAGCAAGTCTTGCGTGCCCAAAACCACCACTGGGCGATGCGGTGCGTGCACAAAGGTGTTGTTGGAGTGCAGCGCAAAGCCTTGGCCGTGAATGCGGTTGCCTTGTGCATCGGCTGGGGTCAGTTCTGCCACAGCATTCCAGCTTCCGACGTCGCTCCAGGCGCTGGCAAAGGGGAGCACGGCCACGTTGGCGTGGTGCTCCATGACGGCGTAATCAATGCTCTCTGAGCGGCAGGCTTCAAACGCTTGAGCTTGCGGTCGCACAAAGCCGCCGTCTTGGACGGCTGACTCCATCGCCTGCTGGCAGACTTGCAAAATGTCGGATGCATGCTGCCCTAATGCGCTGAGCAGGGTTTGGGCAGAGCACAAAAAGATGCCGGCGTTCCAAAGTGCGCTGCCTGAGAGCAGCAAGGCTTCAGCTTTTTCTTGGGCCGGCTTTTCTGAAAAACCGTCGACGTTGAATGCGCCGTCCGGGCGGGTACCGCCTTGGCGGATATAGCCATAAGCGGTGCTGGGGAAAGTCGGCGAGATGCCGAAGGTGACGATGGCGCCGGCTTGTGCAGCGGCAACGCCTTGCTTCACCACCAGCGCGAAGGCTGCGGCGTCGGGGATGTGGTGGTCTGATGGGCAGAACAGCAGCAAGTCTTCTGGTTTTGCAGCTAAGGCGGCGATAGCCATGGCGGCGGCGGTGTTGCGCGCCACGGGCTCCAGCAAGACAGTGCCTTGCACCTTGGACTCCTGCATGGACTCAGCGACCAGAAACCGGTGCTCGTCTGAGGCGACGCAGATGACGCTCTTACTTAAAAGGGAGACCCGCTCCAGCGTGAGTTGCAGCAGACTCTTGTTACCGATAAGCGGCACAAACTGCTTGGGGATGCTTTTGCGGCTGAGAGGCCAAAGGCGTGTGCCGGAGCCGCCGCAAAGGACGACGGGGGTGATGTAAGTGGAAGTGGTCTTGTAGCTCATTTTCAGACGGCTTTTCACCGTTTTTGGTGTCAATTTCCGACTTCAGCTACCTCAGTGCCGCGTTGATAAAAAAGCACCTTAAATCAGATCGATCAATTATCTCTAAGTTTAATGCCAATCTCGGATTGAATTTACCGCAAGATGATCAGAATAATTGATTTGGCAATTTTTTTCAGCGCACTAATGCTGATGGGTTTCGAGGTGGCCGGCCGGGGGCATCAAAGCTCGAGTGAAGCGATTGGCGTTAGTCTATTAAATTGAATAGACATGCCTGGCGTTCTGGGCGCCAAAGTCAGGGCTCAAGCCTGCTTGCTAAGACTTCCGGGCTCAATCGACAAACGAACTTGCTTGCTCATGATCTCAATGAGAACCATCAAGCGCGCGATACCGTCGTCCATCTGGAAAATAGCCTCCAGGCCGACAAAGGGCCCCTGGTTCATGCGAAGTTGTTCACCGGGGGCAACGTGCACCTGCTCCAGCGGCAGGGCTTGCAGGTGCGATTGAATGGCCAAAACCAAAGCATCGTCTACCTTGACCGGCACATTACCAAAGCTCACCAAGCGGCTGACGCCGGTGGTGTAGCGGACGGAATTCCAGCTTTTGCCTTGCTGGCTGTCGTCAAGGCGTATAAAAAAGTAGCGTGGAAACAGCGGCTCGTCCACTGGCACCAAAAGCTTGCTCTGCAGATTTTTAACACTGATCAGAGGCAAATAACACTCAAAACCCTGGCGCTGCAGTTTGTTTAGCGCCAAGGCCTCTTGCATAGGTTTGCTGTGAATGAGGTACCAGCTGAACATGTTTGAGACGCAGAGATGGCGGGCAAAAGGCTCAGGCCCGGGGTTTGGCCTCGCTCAAGCATTGCCCCAGCTGGGCAAAGTAATGCTCTGCCACGGGGGTGGGCTGCACGTACTTAATGCGGTTGTCCATCTCGTCGGGCACCAGGGCGAGCACGCCTTTTTGGCGCATAGACTTGAGGCGGCGGTGTGCGGTGGTGGTGGATACGTCGCGAGACAAGGCCATGGCTTGGAGCACCGTGATTTTTTGGTCGGCTTGCCAAACCGTGGCAAACAGGTTAAGTAGCCGCTCTTCTACCGGGTCCAACAGCACGAAATCAGGCAAATTTCGCAAAGATTGAACCAACTGCAAAAAATTCAGGTAGGTCTGAGAATACAGTTTTTGTTGTTTGGGCATAGCAAAGTGATCATAGCGCTAAAGCTTGTCGCCAAGACCATAGTTTTGAAGCTCCATCATTGCGCACCATCAGGCTGCTTTTAGAAGCTGCCACCTAATTTCGTAGATAGCGGCGGCTTAATATCGGTAACGCTAACTCACTAGCCAACCAAATTCTCTTAAAACCCCATCAATACCGATGCCTGCCAAAAAATCCACCACCCCACCCCAAGCCAAACGTGCCCAAGCACCGCACACCGCAGGCTTGGTACAAGATTCTGCGCAGCAAATCTGGCTGGCCGGCCTGGGCGCTTTTGCCAAGGCGCAAGAAGAAGGCAGCAAGGCTTTTCAAGGTTTGGTGAAAGAAGGCTTGAGCCTGCAACGCCAGACCAAGGCCGCAGCCGAAGAAAAACTGGCCGAAGCCAGCCGCAAATTCAGTAGCCTGGCCGAGGCGACCACGGGCTTGAGTGACGGCATGGGCGCCAGCCTCAGCAGCCTCGGCGCCAGGGTGGCGCAGCCATGGGACAAGTTAGAAAGCATTTTTGAAGAGCGCGTAGCCAAGGCTCTGGCCCACTTGGGCGCACCCACAGCCGCAGACATGGCGGCCTTACAAGTAGAAGTGGCCGCATTAAAGCAGCAGTTGGCGGCGCTGAATGGCGCGACAAAGTCGGCAAAAAGAGTGGCCAAGGCGCCCGCAAGCAAGACCAAGGCGAGGGTTCGTTCCGCCAGCTAATGGCCGACCCTAATTACCCGGCCGCACAGCCTGGGTTAGAGTGCCATTAGACACAAGAGTCAGGAAGGCTTGCCCATGGCGAAAAAAGCGCCGCGCCGCACTGCGGAGCGCATTCTCGAGGTGACGCTGGCGCTGTTCAACCGCTTTGGCGAACCCAATGTTTCGACCACGCTGATATCGGCTGAGCTGGGTATCAGCCCTGGCAATCTCTATTACCACTTCCCGGCCAAAGACGAGTTGATCAACGCCCTGCTCGAGCGCTATGAAAAAGCGCTCGGTGAGTTGCTGGGCGCCAGCGAAGGCGTGCGCGATGTGGAAGACGCCTGGTTTTTCATGCACACGCTGTTTGAGCGTATCTGGGAATACCGATTTTTGTACCGCGACCTCAACGACTTGCTGAGCAAAAACCGCAAGCTTGAAACGCATTTCCAGCGCATCATCGAGAACAAGACCCAGGCCGTCAAAGCCCTATTGGCCAGCATGACGCTGCACCGCGCCATGAGCATGGACTCGCGCCAGACCGAGCCCACGGCCACCAGCATGGTGGTGGTGCTGACCTACTGGCTGAGCTTTGAATACGTGCGCAACCCGCGCCACGCGCTAGAGCCCGAAAACGCACAAACCGCCCTGCTGCGCGGCGCCCACCACGTTCTCAACCTCCTCATCCCCTACTTGGAGCCCGTACAACGCCTGCATTTGCAAGCGCTGGTGAATGCCTACACCAGCCGGGAAGTGGCAAATGAACCCCCACCTGATCGGGGATGACGAGGACGGGGGTGCCATTTCTACCCTTTTCCCGTCATATCTGCGGTAGCAGGAATCCATCGTCGTACGCCTCTTTCTTGCGAGCGCTCAATCCAGCTGGTTTCATTTGTTCTATTGACGGAACATTTACATGCATGCAGAATTTGCATCAAATATCATCGAACCAACTAGGAATGCAGCATGTTTTCATTTGAAGCGAAGGTCGTCACCGGTCAGGGGAGCGTCGACAAACGCTTTTCGGTCAAGCGGATGTACAACCTGGGTTCGGCCACGCGGGAAGCGTCGGTGGCGGTGCATCATCAGGAAGAGGTTGCACGGGCGGGGGTGACGATTGCGCTGCACGTTCCTGCGCCGCGTATTTACCCGATTGACACTTTTGCGATGACCACTGAGGACTCCATTGGCGTTCACGGCTTGCGCACGTCGGGTGAGGTCGAGATCGTACTGGTCATGACCGACCGCCTTTATGTGGGCGTTGGCAGCGACCACACTGACCGCGACCTGGAGCGTGGCAGCATTGTCTGGTCTAAGCAGGTGAACCCGAATATTCTGGCGCCTACCCTTTGGGATTTTGAAGAAATTGCAGGCCACTGGGACGACTGCGTGATGCGCAGCCGCGTGGACGGCCGGCTTTACCAGGATGTGGGCGTCAATGCGTTTTTGTCGCCACAAGACATCCTGAAGATTATGAAAGAGCGCGTGCCCGGTCTGCCGGCGCGTGACTTTGTGATTTTCTGCAGCACGATCGTGGCGCTGGACAAAGAAATAGGTTTCGGCCAGCGCTGGCAGTTCGAGATGGAAGATCCCGTCTTGAGCCGAAAGATCAGCCACACCTACCAGGTGGAGCAATTGTTCGATGAAATAGCCGAGCCTTATCGCGTTCCGCTCGTGACCGGGAAGCTCTAAAAATTCCCGCCCTAGTTTTTCCTTGTTTTTATTTGTGACTTTAGTCATCTCCGGAGAATCACCATGTACCGTCTTTTTTCCCTTCGCAAGGTTTGCACCGCAGGGGCGCTTTGCCTGACGCTGGCCGCAGCTGCATTACCGGCCGGCGCGGCCACGCTGGTGGTGGCTGCCACCAAAACACCTGGCGGCTTTGATGGCGATGCGCTCAAACCGAACACGCAAAACGTCGTGGTCCAGGTTTACGAGGGACTGACCAAATACGGTTACAAAAAAGATCCGAAGACTGGCCGCATGTTGCTGGACCCGGGCAGTATCTTGCCGCATCTGGCCACCAAGTGGACGATCTCGCCTGATGGCAAGACTTACACATTCGAGTTGCGCAAAGGCGTCAAAAGCCCATTCGGCAATGAATTAACGTCTGCGGACGTTGTGTGGGGCTGGGAAAAGTCACTGGCGCAAAAACGCACCGGCGCATTCATTGCCAAGGCTTCCAGCGTCAACAAGGTGGAGGCGGTAGACCGTTACAACGTGAGCTTCACCCTAGATGCCGCCAGCAGCATCTTTTTGCCTGCGCTCACGCTGTACACCCCCAGCTTGTACGACTCGACCGAAGTTAAAAAATACATCACCGCTGAAGACCCTTGGGCTCTGAAGTGGATCGACCAAAACACGGCAGGCTTTGGCGCCTACCACTTGCAGACTCTGAAGTCGGGCGAAGAAGCCGTCTTCATTGCCAACCCCAACTACTTTGCCGGCAAGCCATATTACGACCGCGTGGTTTACAAAGAAGTGCCAAACGCCGGCACCCGCTTTACCTTGATGCGAACAGGCCAGGTGCAGTGGGTTGAAGAGCTGAACCTCAAGCAGGTCGCCGAGCTCAAGAAAGACAAGCGTGTCAAAGTGGAGTCAGACGAAGGCTCGGGACACGCCAGCGTGCGCATGAATCCGACCCTCAAACCTTTTGACAACCCCTTGTTGCGCCAAGCGATTTCTTACGCTACGGACTACAAGTCCATCAATGGCGCAGTGTTTGAAGGCATTGGCTCGCAGGCCCGTTCGATTGTGCCGCCCATCATCCCCGGGGCTGACGTCAAGACCTGGCAGTTCAACACCAACCTGGACAAAGCGCGTCAATTGCTCAAGCAAGCGGGCTACACGGACGGGGTGGATGTGACACTTGAATACGCAGCTATTTTCTGGTTTGAAGAGCAGCTGGCCATTCAGATGAAAGACCAACTGGCCAAGGTCGGCATCCGCGTCAATCTGCAAAAGATCACCGATGCGAACATGCGCTCGCGCACGGCACCCAACAAGCGCGACTTGCCATTCTTCACTTTCATGGACAACCCGATCGTGCTGGACCCGGTGTATGCGCTGTACCTTAACGCGCATTCTGAAGGCGCCTCCAACCGGAATAACTATGCCAACCCGGAGTTCGACAAGGTGGTTGACGAAGCCCGCATTGAGCAGAACCCCAAGAAACGGGCCGCGCTGGTCAGTAAGGCCCAACAGATGCATATTAAGGACGCCACCTGGGTCATGACCATGTACCCGGGTTCGCACGAAGCCATGCCAACGTGCATGAAGGGCTACGTGTGGCAGCCCGACTACCACGAGCGCTGGCGCGAATTGAGCTGCAAGTAAGCATTAGGGGCAGCCGGCAGGATGTGGGTTCAGTTATTTCGTTTCCTGCTGCGTCGCCTGGCAGTTTCCCTGCCTCTGGTGGTAGGGGTGGTTTTTGTCACCTTCATGCTGGTGCGCATCGGCGGGGGCGACCCGGTCGCCCTGCTGGCCGGACCGACTGCCTCGGCGCAGGAGCATGCAGAGATCCGCAAGGGCCTCGGGCTTGACCAGTCACTTGTCACGCAGTTTGGCATTTACATCAGCAAGGCCGCGCAAGGTGACCTCGGTCAGTCCTGGCTGTCCAGCAAGCAAGTCAGCGAAGAGATCACCAAGCGCGCACTGGTCACGCTGGAGTTGCTGCTCTGGGGCGTGGCAATTGGCGCCCTGGTCGGCATACCCTTGGGAGCGCGGGCTGCTGCCCGACGCGGCAGCATGTTTGACCAGGTGGTGCGTGCCTTGTCACTGGCCGGCTTTTCGATTCCCACCTACTGGCTGGGCCTGATTGCTATTTTGACTTTCTTTTACGCCCTGGGTCTGTCACCGGCCCCCATGGGCCGGCTGGACGCCACCCTGATTACGCCGGATCGTATAACCGGCAGTTATTTCATCGATGCGCTGCTGCGCGGCCAATGGGAAGTGGCGCGCTCGGCGCTGTCGCATTTGCTGCTGCCTGTGATGACCGTGGCGGTGGTGGCTTGCGCTCCGATCATGAAGCACACCCGAGCGATTGCCTCTGAGATTGTGGACAGCGAGTTCATACGCTTTGCCCGATCGAGCGGCCTGGGTGAACGCCGCATACGGGGCATGGTTCTTCGCAACAGCATGGTGCCGGTGCTGACCTTCGTGGGCACCGAGATCGTCGGCTTGCTGGGGACTTCGTCATTGATCGAACTGATCTTCTCTTGGGGCGGCATTGGCCAGTGGGGCTTGCAGTCCATCCTGAACGGCGACTTTGCGGCCATTCAGGGCTATGTACTGTTTGCCGCCCTGCTGTCCGTGGTGGTGTTCATCGTCATCGATGCAGCCAACTACCTGCTTGAGCCGCGCGGGCGGGAGCGCATGTGATGCGTACCACCCTGATGGCCTGGCTGAACGTTTTTCGTGGCTTCCCGAGCATTGCGGTGGGGCTGCTGATTGTGGGCCTGTACGCCGCCATGGCCCTGTTGGCACCCTGGCTTGCGCCCATGGACCCTATCGCGGTGCACGCCGATGCGGTGCTCTCGCCGCCGTCTGCGCGCTTTTTACTGGGCACCGACGGTAACGGCATGGACTTGTTCTCACGCATCATTTATGGCGCCCGTTACGCGTTTGGCATTGCCGTGCCAGCTGTTTTGCTGTCTATCCTGATCGGCCTGCCCGTGGGCCTGTGGGCCGGCTACCGGGGCGGCTGGATCGATGAGGGGCTGCTGCGCTGCATGGACTTGCTGCGCGTCTTTCCGTCAATCATTCTGGCGCTGACCATCGTGGCGGCCACCGGTCAATCGATCATGAATGTGATCCTGGTCATCGGGCTGCTTGACGCGCCGATCTTTGCCCGCGTGGTACGCGCCGAAATACTGGCCTTGCGCGGCGGCTTGCTGATGGAGTCGGCCCGCGCCATCGGCAACGGCACATCGCGGATGCTGTTTGTGCATTTGCTGCCCAACAGCATTTCGGGGGCGCTGACCCAGATTTCAGTGCGCATGGCCTGGGCCATTCGCGTCAGCGCAACTTTGGCTTTTGTGGGCATCGGCATCCAACAACCCACACCCGAGTGGGGCGCCATGATCCGTCAGGGCGCTGAGTTCATGGTGACCGGCGAATGGTGGGTGGCCTTGTTCCCCGGCATGGCCCTGGTAACCCTGATCTTTGGCCTGAACCTGGCGGCCGACGGCATCCAGGACTGGATGGGTCGCCGGAGGACGCAACGTTGAACCATCCCACCATGACACCCGCCGCGACATCGGACGCCGTCAACCCTGTGCTGTCCATTCGCGGTGTGCACTTAGCTTTTGCCTCGCGTGACGCGGTGGGCGCTGTGCGCCGCGCGCATGTCTTGAATGGTGTTGAGCTGGAGGTCGGCCCGGGCCGCATTGTGGGCCTTATCGGCGAGACGGGGGCCGGCAAATCCATGACGGCCACCGCCACCATCGGTTTGTTGCCGCCCTCGGCAGAGATCAAAGGTCAAATTATTTTCGAGGGTGTGGACCTGCTGTCTCTACAGGGTGCGGCACTCGACAAGGTACGCGGCGCCCGCATCGGCTTTGTGGCACAAAACCCCAGGGCTGCGCTGGAGCCGGTCACCCGCGTGGGCGACCAGCTGGTGCGGTTAATTCAGGCTCACAGCAGCCTGAGTAGCCAAGCGGCGCGCGAGCGGGCCATCGCTATTTTGGAGGCTGTGGGCATTCCGGATCCACAGGCCCGTTACCGTGCTTACCCGCACGAGCTGTCGGGGGGCATGGCGCAGCGCGTAGTGATTGCCATGGCGCTGGTCAACCTACCTCAACTGGTGATTGCCGACGAACCCACCACCGGGCTGGACGTGACTGTGCAGGCGCAGGTGCTAGACCTTCTACAGCAGCTGGTGCGGGCCCAGGGCGCGGCGGCACTGATCATCACGCACGACCTGGGCATCGTGGCCCAGTACTGCGACGACATGGCCATCATGTTCGCCGGCCGCGTGGTCGAGCGTGGCCCTGTTGCCCACATTTTTGCCAAGCCCCAACACCCTTACTCACGGCGCCTGATTGCAGCCTCACGCGCGCGCATCGGCACTGCGCTGACCAGCATGAAGTCCGACCCGCCCGACTTGTTCCGCCAGACCACGGCCTGCGTCTACGCCGACCGCTGCGAGCTGGTGGCGGCGGTTTGCCAGAGCGCGCCGCTCGAAAAAAGCTGCAGCACTGCAGCACCCGATCACCGCGTCTTGTGTCATCTAGCGCAAACTCCATGACCACCCTCACCTCGCCTGAACCTGCCTTGCTGCAGCTTGAAAATGTGAGCCGCTCGTTTGACGTGGGCGGCAAACGTCCCCTGGTGGCGGTGCGCAATGTGTCCTTGCAGATTCGGCCCGGCGAGGTGGTGGGCCTGGTCGGCGAGAGCGGCTCGGGCAAGTCCACCATTGGCCGCATGGCCATTGCGCTGCTGCCGCCGACTTCGGGGCAAGTCAGTTTTGACGGCAGTGACCTGGCCGCCATGTCACCGGCAGAGCTGCGCCGCCTGCGCCAGCGCATGCAAATCATTTTTCAAGACCCCTGGGGGGCGCTCAACCCGCGCCATACCATCGGCCGTCTGATGGAAGAGCCGCTTTTGCTGCACACCACGCTCAGCGCAGCGCAACGGCGCGAAGAAGTCATTGCCATCGCGCAACGCATGCAACTGGGCTTGCCGCTGCTGGAGCGATACCCGGCGCAACTCTCGGGCGGCCAGTTGCAGCGGGTCTGCATAGGCCGGGCGCTGGCCACGAAGCCAGACCTGCTGGTGCTCGACGAGCCCACCAGTTCGCTCGATGTGTCGGTGCGCGCCGGCATCTTGCAATTGCTCGACAACTTGCGGCGTGAAACAGGCGTGGCCATGCTTTTCATCTCACACGACCTCGAGACCATTCATGCGCTGTGTGACAGGGTGGTGGTGCTGTACCTGGGCTGTGAAGTGGAAACCGGCCCGGTGGACGCCGTATTCAAAAATCCGGCCCATCCCTACACCCAGGCCCTGCTGTCTGCCCAGCTGTTTGCCGACCCGGCTGTCAAGACCGTGCGCCAGCATCTGCAAGGTGAAATCCCCAGCCCACTGGCGGCCCCACCCGGCTGCCCGTTTTCAACCCGTTGCCCGGTCTATGATGCAGGCTGTGACGCCGGCTTGCCGGCCATGCGTATGGACAGCGACGGGGTTCATGCGGCGCGCTGCATTCGCCTAGCGCCCGATCGTTTTCCTTCTTTGACTGAAACAAACTAATGTCCACTTTATATCCGCGCTTATTGGGCCCAGGAAAACTTGGCCGGCATGAAACCAAGAACCGCGTCTGGATGACCAGCCACGCCACCTTGCTGGTCAAAGACCATCTCTTCACCGATGCACACGTGGACTACTACGTCGAGCGCGCCAAGGGCGGGGC
>CAMBWM010000035.1 GCA_945871335.1 Polaromonas sp. YR568
CGGGACGACTTTGCCATGTACTTTGTCGGGCCGACGCCCGCTGCCATCATGCAGGTTCAGCGTGATTTGCTCGTACAAGACACCATCGCTTTGATGGAACGCCACTTCGACGCCACTGAGCTTGGAGAGGTGGTGACGGCGGTGGATAAATTGTTTGAGCGGCGCTTTGACTCCTTGGTCAATTCCATGCAGCTTGGCAAGCCGCCACGCGGGCAGGGTGGCTCTTCAGGTGGCTCGGGTCACGGTGGCGGGCGCAAGCCAAGGCATTTGCACTGAGCTCAAGGGCGGCTTAACGCTGCCAAGCAAGCTCATCAAGCTGTGCTGTAGTCAGCTTCACTCCGCCTCAGATGGCCTTGACGGTAATCTGTTTGTACTGACCGGTCGCGATTTTCTTTTGCCATTCGGCCGGACCGGTGATGTGGGCGCTGGTGCCGCCAGCGTCAACTGCCACAGTCACCGGCATGTCGACCACATCAAACTCGTAGATCGCTTCCATGCCCATGTCATCAAAGCCGATGACCTTGGCGCTCTTGATAGCTTTGCTGACCAAATAGGCGGCGCCGCCCACGGCCATGAGGTAGGCGCTTTGGTGCTTTTGGATGGCTTCGATGGCGACCGGGCCGCGCTCGGCCTTGCCTATCATGGCGATCAGACCGGTCTGGCCCAGCATCATTTCGGTGAAGCTGTCCATGCGGGTGGATGTGGTGGGGCCGGCGGGGCCCACGGCTTCATCGCCGACCGGGTCTACCGGTCCGACGTAGTAAATCACCCGGTTGCTGAAATCCACCGGCAGCTTTTCACCCTTGGCCAGCATCTGTTGAATCCGCTTGTGGGCGGCGTCACGGCCGGTGAGCATTTTGCCGCTGAGCAGCAAGGTGTCGCCCGCCTTCCAGCTGGCGACTTCCACCTTCGTGAGCGTGTCCAGGTTGACCTTTTTGCTTTTGACGTAATCGGGTGCCCACTGAACCTGGGGCCAGAGGTCCAGGCTGGGCGGCGTCAGGTAAACCGGGCCGCTGCCGTCGAGCACAAAGTGCGCGTGGCGCGTGGCAGCGCAGTTGGGAATCATGGCGACCGGCTTGCCGGCGGCGTGGGTCGGGTAGAGCTTGATCTTGATGTCCAGCACAGTGGTCAGCCCGCCAAGGCCTTGCGCACCAATGCCCAGCGCGTTGACTTTGTCAAACAGCTCCAGGCGCATTTCCTCGACCTGGTCAAGCGGCTTGCCGGCTGCGCTTTTGGCTTGCAGCTCGTACATGTCGATGTCATCCATCAGGCTTTCTTTGGCCAAGAGAACGGCTTTTTCTGCGGTGCCGCCAATGCCAATGCCTAACATGCCGGGCGGGCACCAGCCGGCACCCATGGTCGGTACGGTTTTGAGCACCCAGTCCACGATGGAGTCGCCCGGGTTGAGCATGGCCAATTTGCTTTTATTTTCGGAGCCGCCGCCTTTGGCGGCCACCGTCACCTCCATGGTCTTGCCGGGCACCAGCTCGGTAAAGATCACTGCCGGTGTGTTGTCTTGCGTGTTGGCGCGCTTGAAGTGCGGATCGGCGACAACGCTGGCACGCAAGGTGTTGTCCGGGTGCTTGTAGCCGCGGCGCACGCCTTCGTTGACGGCGTCTTCAAAGCTGCCGGTAAAACCCGTCAAACGAACATCCATGCCGAGCTTGATGAAAACGTTGACGATGCCGGTGTCCTGGCAGATCGGCCTGTGGCCGGTGGCGCTCATCTTGGAGTTGGTGAGGATCTGCGCAATGGCATCCTTGGCCGCCGGGCTTTGTTCGCGCTCATAGGCGCGTGCCAGGTGCGCAATGAAATCGGCCGGGTGGTAGTAGCTGATGAATTGCAGGGCTGCAGCAACCGATTCGATCAGATCTTCTTGTTGGATATTCGTGGTCATAGCTGTCGTCCCTGGCTTGTCGTTCAGTGGTCAGCGCCGTCGCGCACCATCAATTTGTCGGTGTAGGCAATGGCCAGCGCACTGAGCAGGAACACGATATGGATGATGGTTTGCCACATCAGCACCTTGACGTCGTAATTGGCAGCGTTGATGAAGGTTTTCAGCAGGTGAATAGAGCTGATACCGATGATGGCCGTGCCCAGCTTGACCTTGAGCACCGAGGCATTCACATGGCTCAGCCATTCAGGCTGGTCCGGGTGGTCTTCCAGGTTCATGCGGCTGACAAAGGTTTCGTAACCGCCCACGATGACCATGATCAGCAGGTTGGAGATCATGACAACGTCAATCAAAGCCAGCACCACCAGCATGATCACCGTCTCGTTGAGCGAGGTGAGCGTGACATCGGACTTGTAGCCGATGCTGCTGACCAGCGCCTGCAGCGCGGTTTGGCTGCCAAATACCGCCTCGACCAGGTGCAGCAATTCCACTAGAAAGTGAAAAACGTAGACACCTTGCGCCACGATCAGGCCAATGTACAAAGGCAGCTGAAGCCAGCGGCTGGCAAAGATAAAGCGTGGAATGGGGCGCAATGCTTGTGGGGTTTTGGGCTTTGGGTCGGTCATGGTGTTTTCGGTGTTTAATTCAAAATTGTAGGGGTTTCAACTTGGCCGCCGCGCCAACAGGTGTTTGTAAGCTTGGTGCCAGTCAGTGGCTTGTAAGTGCCAGCCGCGACATTTGGCTTTGGTTGGGAATTTTTATAATCGAGATTAAGAGGAGACAGCTCATGATTGCACCGTTATCGGCCATTGAGTCAACATTGGTAGAAAACCGGGTTTTCAACCCAGATCCGGCCTTTGTCAAGGCCGCTCGTATCTCCGGCATGGCCGCTTATGAAGCGCTATGCAAAGAAGCCGAAACGGATTTTGAGGGTTACTGGGCCCGCTTGGCTCGCGAGAATCTGAGCTGGAAAAAACCTTTCACCAAGATACTTGACGAGTCCAATGCCCCGTTTTACAAGTGGTTTGACGATGGCCTGATCAATGCTTCGTACAACTGCCTTGACCGCCATATGGGCACCCCGACCGAGCAACAAAAAGCCATCATCTTTGAAAGCGATGACGGAAAGGTGACAAATGTCACCTACAAGGAACTGCACGCCAAGGTCTGCCAGTTCGCCAATGTACTCAAGGGCATGGGCGTGAAAAAAGGTGACCGCGTTGTTATCTACATGCCCATGACGGTGGAAGGCGTTGTGGCCATGCAAGCCTGCGCCCGCATTGGCGCAACGCATTCGGTGGTGTTCGGCGGTTTTTCTGCCAAGAGCCTGCAAGAGCGCATCCAGGACGCCGGTGCCGTGGCGGTCATCACCGCCAACTACCAGTTGCGTGGTGGCAAAGAGTTGCCTTTAAAGGCTATCGTTGATGAAGGCATTGCCTTGGGCGGTTGCGAATCCATCAAGAACGTCATCGTTTACCAGCGTACCCCGACCGCCTGCAACATGGTTGCCGGCCGCGACAGCCTCATGCACGAGGCCATGGCCGTTCAGTCCGCCGTCTGTGAGCCCGAATTCGTGGGCGCTGAGCACCCGCTGTTCATTCTTTACACCTCCGGCTCAACGGGCAAGCCCAAGGGGGTACAACACAGCACTGGCGGCTATTTGCTGTGGGCCAAACTGACCATGGACTGGACTTTTGACATCCGGCCGACCGACGTTTTCTGGTGCACAGCCGACATTGGCTGGATCACCGGCCACACCTATGTGGCCTACGGCCCGTTGGCCGCCGGCGCCACCCAAGTTATTTTTGAAGGCGTGCCGACTTACCCGAATGCTGGTCGCTTCTGGCAAATGATTGAGCGCCATCAAGTCAGCGTTTTTTACACTGCACCGACGGCCATTCGCTCACTGATCAAGGCGGCCGAGGCTGACCCGAAAGTACACCCGGATGCGTCTGATCTGAGCAGCTTGCGCATCCTCGGCTCGGTGGGTGAGCCCATCAACCCTGAAGCCTGGATGTGGTACTACAAAAACATCGGCCACGAAAAGTGCCCGATCGTTGATACCTTCTGGCAGACCGAAACCGGCGGCCACGTGATGACCCCGCTGCCAGGCGCCACGCCGCTGGTGCCCGGTAGTTGCACGCTGCCACTGCCCGGCATCATGGCGGCCATCGTTGATGAAGCTGGCCATGACGTGCCCAACGGCTCTGGCGGCATGCTGGTCATTAAGCGCCCCTGGCCTTCGATGATCCGCACCATCTGGAACGACCCCGAGCGCTTTGCCAAAAGCTACTTTCCCGCGGAGATGGGCGGCACTTACTACCTGGCCGGCGACGGCGCGGTGCGCAGTGAAGACCGTGCTTATTTCCGCATCACCGGCCGCATTGACGACGTGCTTAATGTTTCCGGTCACCGCATGGGAACCATGGAAATCGAGTCGGCGCTGGTGGCGCACTCTGCGCTGGTGGCAGAAGCCGCCGTGGTGGGCCGGCCCGATGATGTGACCGGCGAGGCCATCGTGGCCTTTGTGGTGCTCAAACGCCCGCGGCCTACCGGCGAAGAGGCCAAAGCGATTGCCAAGGAGCTGCGTGACTGGGTTGGCAAGGAGATCGGACCGATCGCCAAACCCAAAGAAATCCGCTTTGGTGACAACCTGCCCAAAACCCGCAGCGGCAAGATCATGCGCCGTTTGTTGCGCGGCATTGCCAAGGGCGATGCCATGCCGCAGGACACTTCGACGCTGGAAAACCCGGCCATCTTGGATCAGCTATCTGAAAAGAGCTGACCTGTCTGTCTCCGGTCTGTGCGTGCGGAAACACTTGAATTTTTGAACGCCTTCCAGTAAGGCAAAACTGACCGGAGCGTTGAAGAGAAGCGCTCAGACAGCCGGTCTGGCGGCGGGGGCTGCTGGCGTTGCGCTAGCTGGAGCAGCTGGATTGGCGTTGGGCTTGGCAGCCGTTGCAGGGGGGGTACCGCCTGTGGTTTTAGCTTCAGCTGCGGGAGCCATCGCCTGAGGGCTGGCAGCTGCATCCTGGCCCCCGGTTTGCACCAGAGCTGTGTTGGCCGTCGTTGGTTTAACGAGTGCGGCAGCGTTTTGCCGGCTTTCTATCAGCCCGTCAATGGCCGCCGTGAGCATGGACGTGTCAGTGGTGCCCAGCCAGGCGGCTCGGTTGGAGGCAATGTTGATGGCTTGGGTCAGCGTGCAGGCCGAACTGTTGCGCTGAATCCACTCAGCGGCTTTGACAGACCGCTCCACCGGGTCGTGGATGTTAAGTCCTATGGCCTTGAAGTCAGCCACCAGGCAAACCGCGCGCGGCGCTGCAGGGGGGGCAGGATTGTTCACCCTTCTGGTCGTTTGAGCAGTGGCTGAGCCGAGAGCAGCACTCAGCAGACAGGCCAGGGCAAATCGGGTGGGAATGATGGGATGAAACATGACAGTGTATTAATCGTCACCAGCAGCGAAAAACTGAGTTTTTAAGGGGCTGAGCCTTACTTTTGCGTCAGGATCCAGCTGGCTAACTGTTTGGCTTCATCTTGTGAGACCTGCGCGTTGGACGGCATGGGCACTGGGCCCCAGACGCCAGCGCCGCCCTTGATAATTTTGACGGCCAGTTTGTCGACGGCATCTCTCTGGCCTGCGTATTTGGCCGCCACATCTTTGTAGGACGGGCCGACCAGTTTTTTGTCTGCAGCATGGCAGGACATGCAGTTTTTAGCTGCAGCCAGCCTCTGGTCAGCCAGGGCGGGTGCAGCCATCAAAAGACCGCTCAGCGCGGCACAAATCAGCGTAGAGGATTTTTTCATGATCAGTTCTGAAGAGCTTGGGTAAGGGAGTATCAATAGTCGTCGAGCACCGCACCTTTGCTGGCGCTGGATGCATTATAGGCAAACTTGGCTTGCACGCCGCGGGTGTAGCGCGGCAGCGGTGCTTTCCAGCCGACCTTGCGGGCGGCCAGTTCAGCGTCGCTGATGTTCAGTTGCAGCAGCAATTGTTTGGCGTCGATGGTGATGGAGTCGTTTTCCTTGATGAAGGCAATATTGCCACCGGCAGCCGCTTCGGGCGCAACGTGGCCGACCACCATGCCCCAGGTGCCACCTGAAAAACGGCCGTCAGTGATCAGGCCCACGCTCTCGCCCAGACCGGCACCAATCAGCGCGCCTGTGGGGGCCAGCATTTCGGGCATGCCGGGGCCGCCTTTGGGGCCCAGGTAGCGCAGCACCATCACGTCGCCGGCCTTGATCTTGCCGGCCAGAATGGCGGCCAGCGCCGACTGCTCATCGTCAAACACGCGAGCCGGGCCGGTCATCACCGGGTTTTTCAGGCCGGTGATCTTGGCCACACAGCCCTCGGGCGAGAGGTTGCCCTTGAGCACGGCCAGGTGGCCTTGCGCGTACATGGGTTTGTCGATGGGGCGGATCACGTCCTGGTCAGCGCGCGGTGCGTCCGGCACGTCTTTGAGCACTTCGGCAATGGTCTGTCCGGAGATGGTCAGGCAGTCGCCGTGCAAGAGGCCGGCTTTGAGCAGCATTTTCATGACCTGCGGAATGCCGCCGGCCTTGTGCAGGTCCACCGCCAGGTATTTACCGCTGGGTTTGAGGTCGCACAGCACGGGGGTTTTGACGCGGATGCGCTCGAAGTCATCAATCGTCCACTCGACGCCGGCCGTGTGGGCAATCGCCAGGAAGTGCAGCACGGCGTTGGTCGAGCCGCCGGTGGCCATGATCACGGCTACCGCGTTTTCGATGGCTTTTTTGGTGACGATGTCGCGCGGCTTGATGTTCTTTTTGATGGCCTCGATCAGCACCTTGGCCGATTCCTTGGCCGAGTTGGCTTTCTCGTCATGCGGGTTGGCCATAGTGGAGGAGTAGGGCAGCGAGATGCCCAGGGCCTCGAAGGCGCTGGACATGGTGTTGGCCGTGTACATGCCGCCGCAGCTGCCGGTGCCTGGAATGGCGCGGCGCTCGATCTGCAGCAGGTCTTCGTCGCTCATGCGGCCGGCAGAGTGTTCACCCACGGCTTCAAACACGCTGACGATGTTGAGGTCTTTGCCCTTGTAGTGGCCGGGCAGGATGGTACCGCCGTACACATAGATGGCCGGCACATTGGCGCGCAGCATGCCCATCAGGCCGCCAGGCATGTTTTTGTCGCAGCCGCCAACCACCAGCACGCCGTCCATCCACTGGCCTTGCACGCAGGTCTCGATGCAGTCGGAGATGACTTCGCGGCTGACCAGCGAGTACTTCATGCCCTCGGTGCCCATGGCCATGCCGTCGGAGATGGTGGGTGTGCCGAAGACCTGGGCGTTACCGCCGGCTTCCTCGATGCCGGCAATCGCAGCGTCAGCGAGCTTTTGCAGGCCGGAGTTGCAGGGGGTGATAGTGCTGTGGCCGTTGGCCACGCCGACCATGGGTTTTTTGAAATCACTGGCTTCGTAGCCCATGGCGTAGTACATCGAGCGGTTGGGCGCGCGGGAGGTGCCTTCAGTGATGTTCTTGCTGCGGCGGTTGATGGCGTCGCCTTCGGGCATCTTGTCTTGCGTCATGGTGTGTCTCTTTGGGTCTTTGAAGGGCTTGCCGTACAGGCTTTGCCGGTGACTGGCGATTTTACGTTGCGATGTTAGGCCAGTGCCGGCTGGCACAATCGCGACATGCTTATTCACCCTGAAATTGACCCGGTTGCTCTGCAAATCGGCCCCCTGGCCCTGCACTGGTACGGGCTGACTTACCTGGCCGCTTTCGGTCTTTTTTTGTTACTCGGCATCCTGCGCTTGCGCCACCAGCCTTATGCCGCGATGACGGGGCCGGCCGCGTGGAGCCGGAGTGACATTGAGGACATTCTTTTCTTGGGTGTTGTGGGCGTGGTACTGGGCGGGCGTATTGGTTATTGCTTGTTTTACAAGCCCGGTTATTACCTGGCGCATCCGCTGGAGATTCTGGCGGTATGGCAAGGCGGCATGAGCTTTCATGGCGGCATGTTGGGTGTGCTGGTTTCGCAGTGGTGGTTTGCTCGCAGCCGTGGCAAACCTTGGTTGCAGGTCATGGACCTTATAGCGCCCTGCGTTCCGACCGGGCTGGCGGCCGGTCGTATTGGCAATTTCATCAATGGTGAGTTGTGGGGGCGATTGAGCAGCCCTGACTTGCCTTGGGGCATGGTCTTTAAGTACAGCGGCTCGATGCAACCGCGCCACCCGTCCCAGCTTTACCAGTTTTTGCTGGAAGGCTTGTTGCTGTTTGTACTTCTTTGGTTTTATGCGCGCAGGCCGCGCAAAACCGGTCAAGTCTCCGCGGCGTTTTTAGTAGGCTATGGTGTTTTTCGCTTTGTGGCTGAATTTTTCCGCCAGCCGGATGATTTTTTAGGCATTTTGGCGCTGGGCATGAGCATGGGTCAGTGGCTTTGTCTGCCCATGATCCTGGCCGGTCTCGCCCTGTGGGTCTGGGCCGGGCGGCGAGCCTGAGCCTAAAACCCAAAACCCAAGGGAAACCCATCTGCCGGCAGGCTGAAAAACTTTGTACATTTGTGCAGGCCTTGATTGGCCGTGCCAGCGGCAACCACTTAGACACAAAATAACCGGAGACTTCTCATGCGCAATTCCCAACTCAATACAAGCCGGCGCGAAGTACTGCGCGCTGTCGCAGCCAGCGCTGCTGCCCTGTCACTGGGGGTGCAGGCGCAGTCCGGCTGGCCGAGCAAGCCGGTCAACATCGTCGTGCCTTTCCCGGCAGGTGGCGGTACCGATGCGTTTGCGCGGCCTTTGTCGGCCCAGTTCGCCAAACTCACCGGCAAGCAACTGATCATCGACAACCGCGGCGGCGCCGGCGGAACGCTGGGTGCCGGCATTGCCGCCAAGGCTGCGCCCGATGGTTACACGCTCTTCATGGGTGCGGTGCATCACTCGATTGCGCCGTCCATGTACCCCAAGCTGGACTACGACTTGCAAAAAGACTTTCTGCCGCTGGCCCTGGTCGCCAACGTGCCACAGGTCCTGGTGGTGAACCCCAAAAACATGCCTTCGGACTACAAGGGTTTCATGGAGGCTGTGCGCAAGGCGCCCGGCAAGTTCAATTACGGCTCGGCCGGTGCCGGCACATCGCACCATCTGGCTGGCGAGTTGTTCAAGCAGCAGACCAAAACCTTCATCACCCATATTCCTTACACGGGGGCCGGTCCTGCTTTGCGCGATCTGGTGGCGGGGCAGGTTGACATGATGTTTGACGGCCTGGGCTCGTCTGCGGCGCACATCAAGGGTGGCCGCATCAATGCTGTGATGGTGGCTGGCGCTAAGCGTAACGCTGCCTTTCCCGATGTGCCTTGTGCGGCCGAGTTGGGCATGCCGGATTACACAGTCACCACCTGGTATGGCTTGTGGACACCCAAGGGCACGCCGGCCGATGTTCAGGCCCGCATTGTGGAAGAAATTCGCAAGGCAGCCGCCAGCGACGAGATCAAAGCCATCTGGGCCAGCAACGGCGCTGAGTTCGGTACCTTGACACCTGCGCAGTTTGGTGACTTTGTAGGCGCGGAGATCAAGCGCTGGGCAGGCGTTGTCAAGGTCTCTGGCGCCAAGCTCGATTAAACCAGCAGCTTGCGCTGCGACAGGCGGGAACGCTGGTTTTCGGTGTTCCCGCATTTTTTCGACCAGTGATTTTCCTGACCCATGAGCAACAATCTTTTCGTCACCCTGCGCGCTGCTTTTCCTCAAGACCTTGACGCCGTGGCGGTAGAGACCGATATCGGTTTAAATTATTCATGGCGGGACTTGGAGCGGGCCACCGCCATGCTGGCCAACTTGCTGCAATCACTGGGTTTGCCCCGGGGTGCGCGAGTGGCCGTACAGGTAGAAAAGTCGGTCGAAGCCATGATGCTTTATCTGGCAACCTTGCGCGCCGGCTACGTATTTTTACCGCTGAACACGGCGTACCAAAGCGCTGAAATTGCTTACTTCATCGAGAATGCAGAACCGGCCGTGGTGGTGTGCAGCCCGAAGAACTTCGGCTGGGTCAGCAAGATCGCTTTTTCTGCCGGCACGCAATACGTTTTCACCCTGGGTGCGGACCGCTGTGGCACGCTTCTAGAGCGCGCTGTTCATTGCAGCGACAGGCATGCGCCGGCCGTGATGCAGCCTGATGACTTGGCGGCTATTCTTTACACCAGCGGCACCACCGGGCGCAGCAAGGGCGCCATGCTCACGCACACCAACTTGCTGAGCAATGCGCTGGTGCTCAAGGACTACTGGAGCTGGCAGCCGGGTGACGTGCTGATCCATGCGCTGCCGATTTTTCATGTGCATGGGCTCTTCGTGGCTTTGCATGGCGCGCTGATCAACGGCAGCAAAATGATTTGGCTGTCTGGTTTTGACGCCAGACTGGTTCTTCAAAAATTGCCCGAGGCCACCGTTTTCATGGGGGTTCCTACTTTGTACGTGCGCTTGCTTGCCGAGCCCGGACTGAACCACGATAGCTGCCGCAATATGCGGCTGTTTGTCGCCGGTTCGGCGCCACTGCTCATGGAGACCTTTACCGATTGGCAGCGGCGTACCGGGCATACGATTTTGGAGCGTTACGGCATGAGCGAGACGGCCATGCTGACCTCCAACCCCTGCCGTAAGAGCGACGGAGAAAGACGCGGCGGCACTGTCGGCTTTCCTTTGCCCGGAGTTGCTTTGCGTGTGCGCGGCGATGCCGCACAAGATCTTGCCCAAGGTGAGATTGGCGGTATCGAAGTCAAGGGCCCCAATGTTTTCAAGGGCTACTGGCGCATGCCGGAGAAAACCAAAGAAGAATTTACAGACGATGGCTGGTTCAAGACCGGTGACGTCGGCCTGGTGGACGCGCGTGGCTATGTGTGCATCGTCGGCCGCAGCAAAGACCTGATCATCAGCGGCGGCTACAACGTCTACCCGGCTGAGATTGAGGGCTACATCAACGACTTTCCAGGCGTGGCCGAAAGCGCTCTGGTCGGCGTGCCTCACCCGGATTTCGGGGAGGTTGGCGTGGCTGTGCTGATCGCCAAGACGGGCGTGCAGCTCAGTGCGGAAGCTGTGTTGGCAGCACTCAAAGCCCAGCTGGCCAACTTTAAGATTCCCAAGAAGTGTTTTGTACTGCCCGAGTTGCCTCGCAACACCATGGGCAAGGTGCAAAAAAATCTTCTCCGAGAGCAGTACAAAAACCTGTTCAGCTGAGCCGGGCTTGCCGGCGCTGGCTTGTTAGCGCAAGACCAGCACCGGCACCGGCGAGTGGGTCAAGACATGCGTGGTCTCACTGCCCAGCAGCAGGCGCGAGATACCGCGCCGGCCGTGCGAGGCCATGACGATCAGGTCGCAGCCGTGTTTGTTAACAGCCGCAATGATGGCTTCGGCGATCAGGTCTGAATGCGCCGTGATGCCCTTGGCCTGTACACCTTTGACGGTGGCGCTGGCCTTAACAGCTTCTACCGTCGCTAGCGCGTTCTCGGTCCATTGCTTTTCGATCCGGCCTATCTCCGTATTGGGGACACTGGCCCCGCCTTCAAAATAACTCACCGGATAGCGCGGTACGACTTGAAGCGCGACGATTTCAGCGCCCGACAACACGGCCAGTGCAATACCGCTCTCAACCGCTTTTTGGGAAAGTTCAGAGCCGTCTGTGGCGATCAAAATCTTTTTGTACATGGCTGCCTCCTGTTGATGTGTGCCCGAGCTTAAGCCGCTGTGCTGTTGGTCGGGTTGATCCATGTCAATGGCATCGATAAAGTCAGCGATTACGCTAGAGCGCATGCAAGTTAGCGTTGAAGAGTCTGTCGAGCTGCAGCGCCTGAGTGTTTGGGATGATATCCAGGAGTGGTCGCGTTTTAGCCAGTTGTCGCCCACTGAAGGCACTGGGTTCAACAAGGCAGGAGGGCTGTGGGAATCGCAGTTGCTGGTCAGGGGTATGCATTGCGCCGCTTGTTCCCTGATGCTGGAGCAATCCTTGCTCGCCAAGCCGGGGGTGCTGTCTGTCAAGGTGAGCGCGGCCAGCCAGCGCGCCAGCGTGGTTTGGTCGGCGAGCCAGACCCGCCCTTCGCAGTGGCTTGGCGCTCCGCGTACCCTGGGTTACACCCTGAGTCCAGCACTGGACACGGTGGTCTCAGACCAGGCGCGGCGCGACGCGCGGCTGGCCCTGTGGCGCTGGCTGGTGGCCGGTTTTTGCATGATGCAGGTAATGATGTACGCCTTTCCGGCTTACGTTACCGTGCCGGGTGACATCACACCTGATATTGAAAAGCTGCTGCGCTGGGCTGCCTGGGTGTTGACGCTGCCTGTGCTTTTGTTTTCTTGTCAGCCCTTTTTTGCAAACGCCTGGCGGGATCTCCGCTTGGGGGTGGTCAGCATGGACTTGCCTGTTGCGCTGGGCATTTTGATCACCTTTGCTGTCAGCTCAGCCGCCACGTTTGAGCCGGCCGGCTGGTGGAGTAGCGAGGTCTATTTCGATTCGCTCACCATGTTTGTATTTTTTTTGCTCAGCGGCCGCTGGCTGGAGCAACGTTTGCGTGCGCGTACCAGCGGCGCTTTGGACGCGCTGGTGCAGCGCCTGCCCGACAGCGTGCAGCGTCGTTTGCCTGGCGGTGAGTTTGAAATGGTGGCAGTGCGCCGTCTGGTGCCTGATGATGTGGTGCGGGTGCTGCCGGGCCAGGCTTTTCCTGCGGACGGCGAGCTCGAAAGTGGCGCAACCATAGTGGACGAGGCGCTCTTGACCGGCGAATCCCGCCCGCTGCCCAGAGCCACTGGCGACGCTGTCTTGGCCGGCAGCTACAACTTGTCGGCCACGGTTTTACTGCGGGTGCTGCAAATCGGTGAGCAGACGCGTTATGCCAGCATCGTCGGTCTGATGCAACGCGCTGCCGTCGATAAACCCCGATTGGCCATGCTGGCGGACCGCATCGCCAAGCCATTTTTATGGCTTGTGCTGCTGGCGGCTCTGCTGGCAATGGCGTACTGGTGGCCCTCAGACCCGGCCCGCGCCATCATGGCAGCTGTCGCCGTGCTGGTTGTGACCTGCCCGTGTGCCTTGTCGCTGGCCACGCCCACGGCCATGCTCACCACCGCAGGCCTGCTGGCTCGCCAGGGTGTGCTGGTGCGGCGCTTGCAAGCCATCGAGAGCTTGGCGGGTGTGGACACGGTGGTGTTTGACAAAACCGGCACGCTGACCGAAGCATGCATGGGGCTGCGCCAGGCGCTCACGCGTGATGGTTTGTCCCCTGAGGCAGCGCTGACTTTGGCAGCGGCCTTGGCCAAGAACTCCTTGCATCCTGTTTCCCGCGCGCTTTGCCGGGCTGTGCAGGTGCAATCTGGGCCTGTGCTGATTGTCACGCCTTGTGTGTCGGGCGTGTCTGAGCAAGCAGGCAAAGGCGTGAGCGCTTTGTTACTGGCGCCTTTCATGAGCGCATTTGCTGGCCCGATTCGTTTGGGCTCAGCCCTTTACTGCGGCATCCACAATGTGCCTGAAAGTGAGCAGTTGCAGGTATTTCTGGCAGACAGTGCCGGCTGGCTGGCGAGCTTTGAACTCGATGAAGTACTCAGGCCGGATGCGGCGCAGGCTGTTGTGCAACTCCAGGCGGCCGGACTCGAGGTTCAAATGCTATCGGGTGACCGCAGTGCGGCGGCCCGGCGTGTGGCCCGGGTTTTGGGTATTGAGCAGGTGCAAGGAGACTGCACCCCGGAACGCAAATTGGCCTGGCTGCAAACATTGCAGCGCCAGGGTCGCAGAGTGCTGATGGTGGGCGATGGTCTGAACGATGCCCCGGTACTCGCGCTGGCCGATGTGTCGGTGGCAATCGGGCAAGCGGTGCCCATGGCGCAGGCACAGTCTGACTTCATCATCCCGGGCGGCCAGTTGAGCCGGCTGGCCCATATGCCCGACCTGGCTAGGCGCACTTTGCATATCGTGCGGCAAAACTTAGTTTGGGCAGGCGCTTACAACCTGGTTTGTGTGCCCTTGGCCATTGCCTCTTATTTGCCGGCCTGGCTGGCGGGTTTGGGTATGGCGCTCAGCTCATTGCTGGTGATGGCCAATGCCGCACGATTGACGCGTGCACAAGAAAGCGGCTGATGGACATTCTTTTTCTTTTGGTGCCGGTGTCGGTGTTGTTAGCCTTGGGCGTGGT
>CAMBWM010000036.1 GCA_945871335.1 Polaromonas sp. YR568
GCCCAACAACGCCGGCTTTGATCTCGCAGCTGCGCTGGACAGCGTGCGCCAGCGCTGAACTGTCTGCGCCAAGCAAGGCATCGATGTGGGACTCGATCCAGCTGAAAAAATCCATGTCAGCGATGGGCCCGTATTTGATGATCTCCGCCAGCCCCGCACTCAGTTCGCGTGCAGGTAAGGTCTTGAGCAGGTCGAGGTCGCAAATAACGCGCTGCGGCTGGTAAAAAGCGCCAATCATGTTTTTACCCAGCGGATGATTGATCGCCGTCTTGCCACCCACAGAGGAATCTACCTGCGCCAGCAAGGTGGTTGGAATCTGAACAAAGGGCACACCGCGCATGTAGCTGGCAGCGGCAAAGCCGGCCATGTCGCCCACCACACCGCCGCCCAAAGCAAACAGCACGGTCTTGCGGTCGCAGCTGTTTTGCAGCAAGGCGTCAAAAATCAGCTGCAAAGTGGGCCAGTCTTTGTGCGCCTCGCCATCGGGCAAGGTCACCAGCAACACCTTGGCATAAGCGCTGGCCAGCGCCGCCTGCAAACGCGCAGCATAAAGGGGTGCCACCTGGGTGTTGGAGACGATGAGCGCCGTGCTGGCACGCGGCAGATCCGCGTAGCTGTGAGCGCTGTCCAACAACGCTACACCGATCAGGATGTCATAGGAACGCTCAGCCAGCTCAATGCGCACCTGCCGGGCAGGCGCTAAAGCGGGCACTTGGATGGCTTCTTGGGGCATGTTGGCAAGTGTATCTACCGCCAGCTCAGGCGGCCGGCGGTGCGGCAGGCGGTGTAGCCGGCTCGAGCTTGAGGGCCAGCATGATGGTGGTGACCAGACTGGCCACAGAGGGGCGGCCGGTTTCAATCACCAGGTGCGCCGTTTCGCGGTAAAGAGGGTCACGCAGCAGGTACAAGTCTTTGAGGCGCTGCAAGGGGTCGGCCACTTGCAGCAACGGACGGTTGAGGTCATGGCGTAAACGGCGGAAAACCTCTTCCGGTGCAGAGTGCAAATAGACTGTGGTGGTCCGCTCATGCAGATGACGGCGATTGGACGGCCGCAGCACCGCGCCACCGCCGGTCGACAAAACATAGTCGCCATCCAGCGACAACTCATCGATCACCGACTCTTCCATATCTCTGAAAGCAGGCTCGCCCTCACGCTCGAAAAACTCGCGTATCGAGCAGCCCATCCGCTGCTCAAGCACATGGTCAGTGTCAATGAAACGGCAAGCCATCCGTCTGGCCAGCTGGCGGCCGACCGTGGACTTTCCGGAGCCGGGCAGGCCCACACAGGCGATTCGTAAAGGTTTCGAGTTCAAGGCTGCAAAATTGTCGTCAGGTTGGCAGGCTAACGGGGCCGCCACACAAGCCCGCACAAGGCTTAGCGACACCCCAGACCTGCAAGCCTCAGAGCATAACCCTGAGCGGCCGGTACTAAGGCCCAGCCGCCGCTTGATCCAACAATTTCGGAGTGATGAAGACCATCATCTCTGACTTGCTGCGGCTGCGGTTGCGGTTGCGAAACAGCCAGCCAAGCCCCGGCAAATCCCCCAGCACGGGGACTTTGGTGTCGTCTGTCCGCTCAGTTTCCTCAAAAATACCGCCTATCGAGACGGTCCCGCCGTTTTCCACCAACACCTGGGTTTGCACATGCTTGGTGTCGATGGCAAAGCCTTTGGCGGTCAGCCGCCCTACGCTGTCCTTGTTAATGTCCAGGTTCAAAATGATGTTGCCCTCAGGCGTGATCTGCGGTGTGACTTCGAGTTTGAGATTGGCTTTGCGAAATGTAGTCGTGGTCGCCCCACTGGCGGATTTTTCCTCGTAGGGCAGCTCGGTTCCCTGCTCGATCAAAGCCTTGACCTGGTCGGTCGTGACAATGCGCGGGCTAGAAATAATCTTGCCCTTGCCGTCAGCTTCCATCGCTGATATTTCCAAATTCAGCACACGTGTCAGCGAAGCGTTGAACAGTGAGACGGCAAAAGAGGCCGCGTTATAACCGTTTTGCGCAGCTGCGGGCAGATTGACAAAGTCGCCGGACGTGACTCCGAAGGTGGGCGGTTGCGCCGGCGCCGCCGCTGCATCGGGCGACAAGTAACTGGCGCCGGCCTGGGAGTTGATGCTGTTGTTCAAGCTGGTCGCCCGGCCACCCAGACGCACGCCCAGAGAGCGGCCGAAATTATCGGAGGCCTCGACGATGCGCGCTTCTATCAAGACCTGCCTGACGGGAATGTCGAGTTTGCGGATCAAGTCATGCACTTGCACAAGCCGGGTGGGCATGTCGCTGACAAAGACCTGATTGGTCCGCAGATCCGCCAGAACACTGCCCCGGGCCGACAAAATGCGCATCCCGCCTGGCGCATTGGCACCCGTACCGGCGCCAGTGCCTGAGCCCGTGAGACTGCGCGCCACATCGGCTGCCCGGGCGTAATTCAGCTTGAACTGCTGCATGCGCACCGAGCCCAGCCCCTGCAAAGTCTGTTGCGCTTCGATTTCATTTTTCTCTCTGGCTGCCAGCTCAGTTTTAGGTGCAATTTGTAAAACATTTCCGATCTGACGCATACCCAGACCATGAGCCTCCAGGATGATGTTCAGCGCGTGCGCCCATGGCACCTCTTTTAGGCGCAGCGTGACTGTGCCAGTCACGCTGTCAGACACCACCAGATTCAAGCCCGTGAAATCTGCCATCACTTGGAGCAAAGCACGGATGTCAATGTTCTGAAAATTCAGCGTCATCAGGCCGCGTCCATCCTGGCTCAATTGATCCGCAGACACCTGTACCTCGGGCGACGCTGGCTGCGCCGCTACCGGCCAACAAGTCCACAAAAGGCACATCGCCAGATACAGCGTGCGGGGGCTGCGTGTGGCCATCAGAATCGATACAGCGCTCATGGCGTTTTCTCCAGCAGGTTCATAAAGCGTGTCTGTGCCACTTTGTTGGGCTGGGAGACTGGACTGTGCTCATACAACATCAGCCGCGAGGCGCTGATCTCAGCGACTTGCGCCTCTTCAGCACCCAGCACATCCCCTACACGCACCAGGTAAATCCGGTCCTTGACGCGAACCAGAGCCGCCGCCGGCCCCTGACCCAGCAAGCTGCCCACCAGGGTCATGCTGGCCAGCGGTTCGGATTGCAGCGGCGCCCTAGCGCGGGCAGCGGCGGGACGCGCTAATTCTTTGACGGCGAGCAAAGGTGCTGGCGGCCACAAACGTTCGCTGCTAAATGGCGCTAAGCCCGGCGCCATGACAGGCCGAAGGCGCTCAGTGCCGGCATATTCAAGTGCTGACTTGGTGGGCAGCGCCGAAGAATCCTTGGCGTGCGGTGAGCGCAAGCTGAGCAGCACCATGTCCATGCGCAGCATGTCAGTCTGACCGGACACCAAGTTGAAGCTGTGCAAAGCCAAACGCCATGGCAAGGCCGACAGTTCACGTGCAAAGCCGGCCAGGTCTTCAAAACGGCCTGTCAACTGCAGCGTCAGGCGTTGCTCTTGGTAAAGTATTCCGGCGGTCGGCGCCTGGGGCTTGATCAAGGCCAGCTGCAAACGCCAAGCTTTTGCACTGCGGCTCAGGCGGGACATCAGGTGGTTAATGTCGGCGGCGCCGGGCAACTGCATTTCGAGCTGTGACAGCCTAGATTGCGTCTGCAGCTGCTGCGTCTGGAGTTCAGTCACCGCGGCCAGCTGCGCGCGGCGCTCACGCAGACTGGTCTGCAGTTGCCCATGCGACTGCTGCACCTGTTCAATGTCTTGCGAGATCGCTTGCAGCCACACAGACCAGAGCAGCAGCAAAGCCAAACCGAAGACCGGCAGCAGGGCCAGATGACGCAGCCAAACCGGCCATTGCATCGGCGCGTTAAGTGCTAACGAGGGCAGCCTGAACGCTTTCATGGCGGACCGCCCGGCTGTTTCTCGGCCGGCTCCGTTGGCAGTTCTGCACGGATCAAAAAATGTATGCCCGGCGGAGACCCCTCTTGCTGCACGGCCGTCGCGAGCGACATGTCCAGCAGCTCAGGCCGTTGCAACCATGGCGCGGAACGCTGCATCTGCAATAGCAAATCAAAAACCTGCGAGTTTGAGCGAGCTGAACCTTTGAGCAGCACCACGCGGCCGTCCTGGCTGGCTGAACTCAAATAAAGGCCGTCAGGAAGTTGCTCGGCCAGAGGTTGTAACCAGAACGCCGGTTGCCTGCTGGCTGTTTGAAATTCTTGCAAGACGGCCTCACGCATTCGCGCAGCCTTGAGATCAGCTTGCAGTCCAGACAGGCTTTTGAGTTGTGCATCCAGCGTCTTCAATTCCTGACGAAATTGTTGACCGGTCTCTTCAGCGCGCGCTAACTGCTGCGCCAACAGCTGGCTCAGGCCCAGTGCCGAAAGCAGGGCCAGCAGGCAGGCCAAAGCGATTTTTTGCACAAAAGCCCGGCGCAGTTGCTCCTGAGAAGCCTTGCGATGCGGCAGGAAGTTAATCAGCACAGGTCCTTGAACCTTCGCAATGCAAGCCCGCAAGCCGTCATGAGTCCGGCGCAAGCCTGTGGAGACGGCGCAGGGTCAGGCTCTTGATGGCCGTGCCTGAGGGCCGTCACCGGATCAGCCCACTCGCAATCGCAGCCGGCTTGCTGGGCCAGAGATCCACACCATTGCGGCTCTTGTGAGGTATCCCCGGTGACCAAAATCAGCGCCAGGCCCGCTGCTAAATCGCCCTGCGACAGAACGGCCATCTCATTTTGTAAATGCTGGTAAAGCCCGAACGCCGTAGTAGGTTTGGGCCAGACCGGACTTTGATGCACAACGTTGTGACGAACCAGAAGCTGCAAAAAAACACCATCTGACAGCAGCTGGACAAACGCCATCACGCCCGCCGGATTCGTCGCGGGCCGCAGGCGCAACAAGAGCGCAGCGGCACGTGCACAGGCCTGGGCTTGGCCGTCAACCACGGTGGGAGTCAAGCCAGCAGACTCGGCCAGGCCCAAACGGTCTTGCAACATGTTCCGGGGCGTGGTGGCTGTCCAGACCTGTTGCGCTGTGCTTGCACCTGCGCCGGGCACCAGGCCGTAATCCATGGCCAAGCCACTGCCCGACGGATCACTGTTATGCGAAATCGCTTGTTGAACCTGTTGCTCAAGCGCAGTCGGACTTAAAGGGCCGGGCAGTGTGAGCAACTGAGTCTGCACGGCTGATGCCGGCATGGCCAGAGCTACGCGGCGTTGGTCGCTGCCTGCGGCTCGTACCAAACGCTTTAAGGCAGCGCTGACGTCCTCAAAGCGCTCGATCTGCCCTTGCACGATACAGCCGGGCGCCAGGGGTTCGACAGCGCAGCGTTCAAGCCGCAAAAGTGCCCGTCCATCGCGGGCAAGCTCCACCCAGTGCAGGCTGTCAGTGCCGATGTCCAAACCGATAAGCGGCGGATGTTGAGCTTGAAAAAAAGAAATCAAAGAATTAGATTTAATTTAAAAGAGCTTAATTATGAGCAATTAACGCCTTATTAACAACACTAAAATACTATTTTTAATTTAGACCACGCCCATCTTTACGCGGGCTAAGTCGCTGGTCGCTACGGCCCACGTATAGTCTGTCGACTTACACCAACAGACACACAGAGCCATCGGGCCATTTTTTATAATGACCGGCTGTCTCCACGATTGAGTCCATGCCCCGGAAAACCACAGACCCCAAAAAGCCCGAAAGCCAGCCAAAGAGCCAGCCTAAAAGCCAGCCCGAGGCCACGCCCCTGAACCTTTTGATCCGCCTGCTGAAGTGGGCAGCAGGTCTGACGACGGCCAGCATGCTGGCGCTGCTGATGGTGATTGCGCTGGCTTTGTCAGTGGCCTATCCCAATTTGCCCGATGTTTCGGACATGCTGAACTACCGGCCTAAGCTGCCAATGCGCGTTTTTTCGGCCGATGGCGCGCTGATCGGCGAGTTCGGCGAAGAGCGGCGCAGCCTGACGCCCATCAAAGACATTCCGCAGGTCATGAAAGACGCGGTACTGGCCATCGAAGACGCGCGCTTTTTCCAGCACGGCGGCGTGGACTATCTGGGTGTGGTGCGCGCCGGCCTGGCCAATGTGGGCCGCTCCAAAAGCCAGGGCGCGTCGACCATCACCATGCAAGTGGCGCGCAATGCGTATTTGTCTGCAGAAAAAAGCTACATGCGCAAAATTTATGAAATTTTGCTGACCTTCAAGCTCGAACATTTGCTCACCAAAGACCAGATCCTTGAGATCTACATGAACCAGATTTTTCTGGGGAACCGCGCTTACGGATTTGCCGCCGCCTCTGAAGCTTATTTCGGCAAACCCCTGCAAAAAATTACCATCGCCGAAGCCGCGATGCTGGCCGGCCTGCCGAAAGCCCCTTCGGCCTACAACCCGATCAGCAACCCTCAGCGGGCCCGCTCCCGCCAGCTCTACATCATTGAGCGCATGGAGGAAAACAAGTTCATCACGACAGAGCAAGCCATAGCGGCTAAAAAAGAGCAGCTCAAAATACGCAAAGGCCAAGACGACGGGCGGGTTCATGCCGAGTACATAGCCGAGACTGTTCGCCAATTGGTGTACGCCCAATACGGGGACGACACCTACTCCCGCGGCCTGAATGTTTACACCACGCTGTCTTCCGTGGAGCAAACGGCCGCCTACAGAGCGCTGCGCAAGGGCATCATGGATTTCGAGCGGCGCCAGATCTACCGTGGCCCTGAAAAATTTATCACGCTGCCTGCGGACCCGAAAGAGGCCGAGGACGTGATTGACGATGCGCTGGCCGACAACCCGGACAACGGCGACGTGATGTCCGCCGTGGTGCTGGAGGCTACGCCCAAAAAGATCAAGGCAGTGCGGCAAAACGGTGAGCTTGTCGAGATCACTGGCGATGGCTTGAAGCCCGCCGAATCGGGACTCAGCGCCAAGGCGCCTGCCAACATCAGGCTGCGCCGCGGCGCGCTGATCCGCGTGGCAAAGACCTCAGAGACGGCTTGGGAGATCACCCAACTGCCTGAAGTTGAAGGGGCTTTTGTGGCCATCGACCCGCGCAATGGCGCCATCCGCGCACTGGTGGGTGGTTTTGATTTTGATAAAAATAAATTCAACCACGTGACGCAGGCATGGCGCCAACCGGGTTCGAGTTTTAAGCCCTTTATTTATTCGGCCGCTATCGAAAAAGGTTTCACACCCGCCACCATCATCAATGACGCACCACTGTTTTTTGATGCCAGCGTGACCGGTAGCCAACCTTGGGAGCCGAAAAATTACGACGGCACTTTTGACGGGCCCATCAACCTGCGAACGGCCCTGAAGAAATCAAAGAACATGGTGTCCATCCGTATCCTGCAAGCGGTCGGTCCACAAAATGCGCAGGACTGGATCGGTCGCTTCGGCTTCGAAGCAGACAAGCACCCGGCCTACCTGACCATGGCGCTCGGTGCCGGATCTGCGACGACGATGCAGATGGCCACGGCTTATTCGGTTTTCGCCAATGGCGGCTACCGCATCAACCCCTACCTGATCACCAAAATCACCAACCAGCAAGGCCGCACCTTGGTGGAGACTCCGACACCCGTACTCAATGAAAGCATGCGCGCCATTGAGCCACGCAATGCCTTCATGATGTCCAGCCTGCTGCAGGAAGTCACGCGCTCAGGCACTGCCGCCCGCGCTCAGGCCACGCTCAAACGTCCCGACCTGTACGGCAAAACCGGCACCACCAACGACTCGATCGACACTTGGTTTGTCGGCTATCAACCCACCCTCACAGCGGCTGTCTGGATGGGCTATGACAAGCCCCGCAAACTCGGCGACCGCGAAACCGGCGGCGGCCTGAGTTTACCGATCTGGATCACCTTCATGGAAACAGCTCTCAAGTCCACGCCGGTGACTGAGATACCGGTACCCGCCGGGGTGGTCAACGTCGCTGGCGAGTGGTTTTATGACGAGTTTGCGCGTGGCGCCGGCGTCATCAGCTTGGGCATCGATGGTCGTCCATCCGGCTTACCGGGTGACACCAGCAACCCGCCCCTGCAAGGAGCAGCGCCACCCACTCAGGTAATGCCCGCGGCCGATGAACGGCGTCGCATCATGGACCTTTTCAAGAACTGAAGCGCAAGGGCTGACCAGCCTGCTCGCTGGCATAGCGCGACAGGTCGGTAAAAAATTCGCCAGTGCCCTTGGTGTCTTGCCAACGGCCGGCCACGCACTTGTAATGAAAGCCGCCCGCGCGCGCGGCCATCCAAATTTCCTGCAAGGGCTTTTGCAGGTTGATGATGATCTGGCTGCGGTTGTCAAAGCTCAGAGTCACCATGCCGCCCGTGCGCTGATTGTCGATGTCGGCGTCCGTTTCATCGTTGATGCGGTCACACGCCGTCTCTACCGCTTGCAAAACGGCCTCGGCCAGGTCCAGGTATTCAAGCTCGGTCATTACAATCCCATCATGTTTGTTTTACTTCTTAGTCAGAACCGAATTTTAGGCCGCCGTGCGCTGGCGCCCCGCCAGCATGGTCTTGCGGCTTATGGACTCAGCGCCCTGCTGCTCTTGTCATTGACGGGCTGCGGCCAAAAAGGTCCGCTATTTTTACCCTCCGGACAAGCTGTGCCCGTCACTGTCGTACCCGCCCCCAACACTGCAGCACCAGTCCCGCAGGCACCAGCTGCTGGCAAAGCCCCCGCCTCACCATGACGCCGCACCCTTTGAGCCCAACCAGCACGGCCGCCCTGCCCGGACACCCTTTTGTGGCCTACCACGGTGCGGCATTGCAGATAGAAGACGTGGCCTTGAGCAGCCTGGCGGCGCAATACGGCACGCCGCTGTTTGTTTATTCCAAAGCCGCCATGCTGGCGGCACTGGCCGCCTACCAGCGCGGCTTTGCCGGCCGCGATGCGCAAATCTGCTACGCCATGAAGGCCAACTCCTCGCTCGGCGTCTTGCAGGTTTTTGCCAGAGCCGGCTGCGGCTTTGACATCGTCTCAGGGGGAGAGCTCGAACGCGTGCTGGCCGCCGGCGGTCAGGCTTCCAAGGTCATATTTTCAGGCGTCGGCAAGACGCAACGCGAAATGCGCCAGGCCCTGCAAGCGGGTATTGGCTGCTTCAATGTTGAAAGCGAAGCCGAGCTCGATGTCCTCAGCGAAGTGGCGCTGTCAATGAGCCTGCGTGCGCCGGTCAGTATTCGCGTGAACCCGAACGTCGACCCGAAAACTCATCCGTATATTTCGACTGGACTCAAGGGCAACAAGTTCGGCGTAGCGCATGAGGACGCACTGCGCATCTACAGACATGCCGCCGGACTGCGTGGTTTGCGTGTCGTTGGTATTGACTGTCACATCGGCTCGCAGATCACTGAGACCGAGCCCTACCTGGACGCCATGGACCGCGTGCTCGACCTGGTCGCCGGCATCGAGGCCGAGGGTACGGTGCTTGCGCACATCGACTTCGGCGGCGGACTGGGTATCAACTACAACGGGGACACACCGCCGGCTGCCGACGCGCTGTGGGCACAACTGCTGACCAAACTTGACGCACGCGGCTTTGGGCATAAAAAACTCATGATCGAGCCCGGCCGCTCACTTGTGGGCAATGCCGGCGTGTGCCTGACCGAGGTGCTGTACATCAAGCCTGGGGAACAAAAGAATTTTTGTGTCATCGACGCTGCCATGAACGATCTGCCGCGCCCGGCCTTGTACCAGGCCTTCCACACGATTGTTCCGCTCACACTGGATACCAGTACGTGCCAGGCGACGGTGTTTGACGTGGTCGGTCCAGTCTGCGAAAGCGGCGACTGGATTGGCCGTGACCGCACGTTGGCCGTGCAGGCCGGCGACCAGCTGGCCGTGCTGTCCGCAGGCGCCTATTGCATGAGCATGGCCAGCAACTACAACACGCGCGGCCGCGCGGCTGAGTTGTTGGTCGACGGTGGCACAGTGCATGTGATTCGCGAGCGCGAGAGCGCGGCAGAGCAGATGCGCCTTGAGCGCTTAGTCCCCTAAGGCCAAACGCTCAACGCGGCCGCTGCCGCAGCCGCCGCAAGCGCCAGCCGAGCAAGAGCGTCAGAATGCCGGCGTAAACCAGTACTTCAGCAAAATCGTTTTTGCCTGCGCGCATCCAGAAGAAGTGCAAGATCGCCAGCCCTGCCACCGCATACACCAGCCGGTGCAGGCGTTGCCATCGCTTCGCCCCCAAGGCCCGTATAGCAGCGTTAAATGAAGTTGCGGCCAGCGGCGTGAGCAGAAGCAGCGCCAGAGAACCCACCAAAATGAAGGGCCGCTTGGCAATGTCTATGACAATGTCGGCCACATCAAAGCCCATGTCAAAGCCGCTGTAACTCAAGAAATGCAGCAGCGCATAAAAGTACATGAACAGGCCCAACATGCGCCGGTAACGCGCCAGCACCGACAGCCCGCTGAGTTCGCGCAGCGGTGTCACCGCCAGCACGATCACCAAAAAACGCAAAGCCCAGTCGCCGGTGGCGCGAATCAAGGCCTCTTGCGGGTTGGCACCAAGCTGGTCCTGGGCGACCAGGTAAAGCAGCCACATGAGGGGCAGCAGACACAGGGCAAAAGCCAAAGGCTTGGCCCAGCGGTGCGACAACAGCCGGTTCATCAACAAACAGCCCTCAAGCCCTTGCAGCCTGAATCGCGCGCGGGTTTAGTAAAGCTTTTTGAGGTCCATGCCGGCATACAGTTGCCCCACCTGGGCCTCGTAGCCGTTGAACATCAGCGTCTTGCGTTTCTTGGCAAACAAGCCATCTTCACCGATCCGCCTCTCGCTGGCCTGGCTCCAGCGCGGGTGGTCTACCGTCGGGTTGACGTTGGAGTAAAAGCCGTACTCTTGCGGCGCCGCCTTGCTCCATGCGGTCTTAGGTTCTTTGTCCGTAAAGCGGATTTTGACAATGCTCTTGCCACTCTTGAAGCCGTATTTCCAGGGCACCACCAGGCGCAGCGGTGCGCCGTTTTGCTTGGGCATTGTCTCGCCATACATGCCGAAGGCCAGCATCGCCAGCGGGTGCATGGCTTCGTCCATGCGCAGCGCTTCGGTGTAAGGCCATTCGAGCACGCGCGAGCCCACAAAGGGCATGGTCTTCGGGTCCGCCTGGGTGATGAACTCGACGTACTTGGCGCTGCCCAAAGGCTCGACTTTTTTGATCAACTCAGCCACCGAATAACCCACCCAAGGAATCACCATGGACCAGCCTTCGACGCAGCGCAGGCGGTAGATGCGCTCTTCCTGCGCGCTGAGCTTGAGCAAATCTTCCAGCGCATATTTGGCTGGTTTTTTAACCAAGCCTTCGACCTCTACTGTCCAGGGTGAAGTGACCAGCGTGCCTGCATTTTTAGCCGGGTCCGCTTTGTCCGTTCCGAACTCATAGAAGTTGTTGTAGGTGCTGGCATCTTTGTAGTCTGTGAGCTTGTCCATGATCACCGCGCCGGCCACCGAGGACTTGCGCCCCGGCAATGCAGGATTTTTACCCGGCCGCGCCAGCTCTTGTGCCATCGCCTCACGGCCGGCCCAAGCGGCCAAGGCAGCACCAGCGGCGCCCGAAGCCATCAGCTTAATCAGGGTGCGCCTTTCGCGGTACAGGCGCTCAGAAGTGATCTCGCTGGACGCGGGATGCATAAAACCATTGCCTGGCGTTTTGATCAGCATGCGGTCTCCTCATAAATTAGCTTGAATGATACCAAAAGTATTACAGCTCGCCGTAGCTGTGCAATCCCGATAAAAACATATTAACGCCAAGAAAAGCGAAGGTGGTCACGGCCAGACCGACCAGCGCCCACCAGGCTGCGACCGTACCGCGCAAACCCTTCATGAGGCGCATGTGCAGCCAGGCGGCATAGTTGAGCCACACGATCAGCGCCCAGGTTTCTTTCGGGTCCCAGCTCCAGTAGCCGCCCCAGGCTTCTGCAGCCCACAGCGCACCGAGCACGGTGGCGATGGTGAAAAATGCAAAACCGACGGCGATGGCTTTGTACATCACGTCGTCCAGCACCTCAAAGCTGGGCAGGCGCTCAGCGAGCCGCTGGCGGCCCCACAAAATGCCAGCTGCAATCAGGCCCGAGACCAGCAGGTAACCGAGCCAATAGCTGCCGCCGGCGGCAGCCGATGACTTGCGAAAGACGATAGGTACAAAACACATCACCACGCCCAGCAGCCACAAGGGCGTGAGCCTGTACCAGCGCTTCTCGCCGGCCTGCTGCTTGACCAGGTACGCCAGCGCTACCATGGCTGCCAACGCAAACATGCCGTAGCCAATGAAGTTGGCCGGTACGTGAAGCTTCATCCACCAGCTCTTGAGCGCCGGCACCAAGGGCTGTATCTCGTGGGCTTCACGCACCACTGTGTACCAGAGCAAAAAGCCGACAGCGGCACTGACCACCAGCATGACAAAAGCGCCCAGCGACCGGGTCTTGTACTGCGCTTCAAAATAAAGATAAAAGGCCGCTGTCATCCAGCTGAACAAAACGAACACCTCGTACAGGTTGCTGACCGGGATGTGGCCGACGTCAGGGCCAATCAAATAGCCTTCGTACCAGCGGACCATGGTGCCAATCAGCGCCATCCCGACGGCAGCCCAGACAATGCGCGAGCCCATCAACTCGAAGCTGGCACTGCGGCCACCCTCACCCTGGCCGGCAATCATGCCCAACCAGTAAAACAGCGTGCCCATGAAAAACAACACGCTCATCCACAAAATAGCGGACTGACTGGACAAGAAATATTTGAGCCAAAACACCTGCTCGGCATTCGCCAGATTACCCTGGTAAGACCAGATACCCAGCAATGAGGCCAACGTCACCACCAGCATCAGCGCACGCAAAGGCCGCCAAAACCAGCCCATGGCGATGGCCGCCGGTATCGTGCCCAGCAAGATACCTTGTTCATAGCCATCCATGGCCGACTGGTAACGCACAAAAGCAAACACACCACCGGCCAACACCAGCGCGGCGAAAAGCCAGTCCAGCACGTTGCGACGAACAAAATAACCCTCATGCAAAATAAAAGCATCCTGACCGCCGCTGCTTTGCAAGGTGGTGGTTTGGGTGGTCATGGGCTTTCCTGTAAAAGTCGGGATTTCAGCATTTCAAATTCTTTATCGCCATCCATGGTCTTGCGGTTGGACGACAGCGCCATGGTGGCATGGCAAGCGGGCTGAGTTGAATCCGCGGGCTCTGCCTGTAAGTGCGGGGCCGTCAGCCAAATCCAAAGCCGTCGCTCGCGCACGTAAAGCATGGCAAAAATACCCACGATCAAGAACGCACAACCCAGGTAGACGATGTTACGCCCCGGCGAACGCGTCACCTGGAAAACGCTGGCTTGTACTTGCGAAAACCCGGTCAATTCAAAAGCCATGGGCGCAGGGTAGTGAAACGCGTCACTCAAACTGAGCACCATCTGGGACATGAAGTTCTGCGCTTTTTCATCCCGCGCCAAAGGCGCAAGGCCGGCGTCCTGACGCGTTTGAGCGACCAACTCAAACAGCACGCCATTGAGTATGCGCACCAGCACTTCGCTGGCGCGGCTGCGCTCGGCTTCAGGTACATTGATTTCCATGAAGTCTGAGATCGCCTGCAAGCCGGCTGCCGGTTTGGCAGCAGGCCCTGCCGGGCTGGCAGCAACGGGCTGAGCGCTTTGCGCCCCCGCAAACAAGGCCAGCGCCCTGCCGGCAGACGCCGTGAGCTGCGCAGCGAGGTCGGGCCTGTCGGTGGCGATGGCCTGGCGCACATAGCGCCTGACCGCTTCGTCGCGCTTGAGCGGATCGGCCAGCGCGGCACGCGCGGCCAAAAAGGTGGTCATGCTGCTTTCAGCATCCGCCGGCACGCGCAAAAATTGAAAGGGATCAGCCGGCGTTTCACGCACGCCCAACAAAAAGACGGCCGTGCTGTCGGGGTTGGCGTCCATGCGCACCGGCAGCATGTAGTTCTGGAATTCACGGGCCTGGCCAGCGGCATCGCGCAACTTGTAGCTCACGCTCGG
>CAMBWM010000037.1 GCA_945871335.1 Polaromonas sp. YR568
AACCGTTGAGCGTCTGGTCAAGCAGGGCGCTACCAAAGCGGCCTGAACGGGCTTGCAGGCCTTCTTGCGAAGGTCTGCCAACCCGCCAGCCATGGCATGACATGCAGCAACATGGCGACTGAATTTTCACCCGGCCTCAAGCAGGCCGCATTGCCCCATGATGCGATCGAAGTTGGTCGTATCCTCGACGCCTGGGGCGTCAAGGGCTGGGTCAAGGTGCTGCCACACAGCGCAGAGCCCCAAGCTCTCTTTGCGGCCAAAGATTGGTTTTTACAAGCCCCTGAAGCCCGGTTTCGCCCGGGCTTCTCGACTTTCTCGTCCACCGTATCTATCAGCCTGCAAGAGTGCAAGGTGCATTCGGACACCGTGGTCGCCAAAATCGCCGGCCTCGAAGACCGTAGCGCCGCCGAGGCTTTGCGGGGTGCGCGTATTTTTTTGCCGCGCAGCAGTTTCCCCAGCGCTTCGAAAGATGAGTACTACTGGGTAGATCTGATTGGCCTGGAAGTGCTCAACCGTGAAGGGCTGAGCATGGGCACGGTACGTGACCTCATGACCACCGGCCCGCATGCGGTGCTGTGTGTTGAATACCAGGCGCTTGCCGAAGACGGCACCCAGTCCGCCGCCGAGCGCATGATTCCCTTTGTCGCCGCCTATGTTGACGCCGTGGATGTGCCGGGCAAGCGCATCACGGTGGATTGGCAGCCCGACTATTGACGCCGGCCCCTGTTCCCCACGCCGCGCACAATACCCGCATGCGTTTTGATGTCATCACCCTTTTCCCTGAGCTTTTCGCCCCCTTTTTGACTAGCGGCGTGACGCGCCGTGCTTACGAGTCCGGCCAAGTGCAGCTGCGCCTGTGGAACCCGCGGGATTATTCAGAAGGCAATTACCGGCGCGTCGATGATCGGCCCTTTGGCGGCGGCCCGGGGATGGTCATGATGGCCGAGCCGCTGGCCTTGTGCCTGGAGGCCATACGCGCTGAGCGCGCCGACGGCGAGGCTACGCCGGCACCGGTGGTCTTGTTTTCACCCATCGGCCAGGCTCTGAACCACAGCGCAGTGGAAGGCTGGGCGGCTTCGAGCGGTGCGGTACTGGTCTGCGGCCGCTACGAAGGCGTGGACCAGCGTTTCATTGACGCGCATGTGGACTGCCAGATCAGTCTGGGCGACTTTGTACTCTCGGGTGGCGAAATCGCCGCCATGGCCCTGATTGACGCGGTCACCCGCCTGCAGTCCGGCGTGCTTAACGACGAGGGCAGCCACCAGTTCGACAGTTTCAACCCAGCAATCGACGGCCTGCTCGACTGCCCTTATTACACCCGGCCCGAAACCTGGCGGGGCCAGGCCGTGCCGGTGCAGATGCTGTCGGGTCACCATGCGGACATAGAGCGCTGGCGCCGGGAACAGCGCCTGTTGCTGACCCAGGCCCTGCGCCCGGCTTTGCTGGAGGCGGCCCGGGCAGCTGGACGACTGACGCCCGGTGATGAGGCTTTTTTAGCCGGGCTGGCTGGAATAACCGGCAGCCCGCCGTAATTGGCTATAATCGTAAGCTTTTCGGTCCTCTGGCGGCCATTGCAACCAAGCGACAACGGTTTACCGTCTTTGTCTCCTCTGGATTTGCGGTCTTTAGCGTAGCGCGTGCATGAACGAAAAAAGAAGTGAGACGGAAATTGTATGAACCTGATTCAAACCCTTGAGCAAGAAGAAATTGCTCGTCTGAACAAAAGCTTTCCCGCGTACGCTCCTGGTGACACCGTCATCGTGAGCGTCAACGTGGTTGAGGGCACCCGCAAGCGTATGCAGGCTTTCGAAGGTGTGGTGATTGCCAAGCGCAACCGCGGCCTGAACTCCAGCTTCATCGTTCGCAAGATCTCCAACGGCGAAGGCGTCGAGCGTACTTTCCAGCTCTACAGCCCCTTGATCGCCAAGATCGAAGTTAAGCGCCGCGGTGACGTGCGTCGCGCCAAGCTGTATTACCTGCGCAGCCGCAGCGGCAAGTCGGCACGTATCAAGGAAAAGCTGGGCGCCAAAGCGGCCTGATTGGCGGCCTCGAGCTCCAATAAACTTTCCTGAGAAAAGCCGCTCCCTGAGCGGCTTTTTTCTTGGCCACAGCTAACCCTTCTTAGTCATGACCATCACGCGTCCGCTGCCCAAAATTGACCCCCGCACTGTGCCGGTGGTGAGCGTGGACACGCACCTGCCCGACGTGCCGGCCCAGCATCTCACGCCAGAAGCTTTGCGGGAGCGTTTTCGCCAGCCTCCTGTCTGGACGCCCGAAAGCAGTTTTGAAAAGAAATTCGGTGACCGTCAACCCGCCCCTGCGGCGGTGCTGATTGCGCTGGTTATGCGCCAGGAACTGACGCTGCTGCTGACCGAGCGTGGCGTGAACTTGTCGACCCACTCCGGGCAGATCGCATTTCCCGGCGGGCGCACCGATGCGGGCGACCGGGACCCTGTGCACACGGCTTTGCGCGAAGCAGAAGAAGAAATCGGCTTGCCGGCCAGTCATGTTGAAGTGCTGGGCAGTCTGCCTATTTACGTCACCGGCACGGCTTACATTGTCACGCCCGTGGTGGCGCTGGTACGGCCTGGCTTTGAGCTCAAGCCCAACCCGGCTGAGGTGGCCGATGTTTTTGAAGTTCCTCTAAGCCACTTCATGAGCCCTGCCAATCACCGCCGGCACGCTTTTGAGTTCGATGGCGCTGTGCGTCAATGGTTCTCGATGCCTTACACCAGCAGTGACCCGGCCCACCCCAAGGAGCGCTACATCTGGGGAGCCACGGCCGCGATGCTTCGCAATTTTTACCGTTTCATGGCGTCCTGAACCATGCGCCTGAATTGGTCAGCTTGGAATGGCCCGGCGCTGACGCTGCGCCGTTATGATTTGTCATGAGCTTTTTTGCCGTTCTGTTTGCCCTCCTGATGGAGCAGGCCAGGCCCTTGTCGCCGGGCAATTCACTGCATGCGGGTGTCCGCGCTTGGACGCGCTGGTGTAGTCGCAACCTGGACGCGGGTCGCCAGCAGCATGGCTGGTTGGTCTGGTCCATGGCGGTGCTGCTGCCGGCGCTTCTGGCTTTTGCTATTCACTGGCTGCTATGGAGCGTGAACGGCTTGCTGGCTTTTGTCTGGAGCGTGGTGGTCTTGTACGCTTCTCTGGGTTTTCGCCAATTTAGTCACCATTTCACAGCCATACGCGACGCATTGGACATGGGGGACGAGGAGACCGCTCGTCAGTTGCTGGCCGATTGGCAGCAGGTTGATGCCAGTTTGTTGCCGCGCAGCGAGATCGTGCGCCATGTTATTGAGCACTCGGTGCTGGCTGCGCACCGCCATGTGTTTGGCGTTCTGAGTTGGTTTTGTATTCTGGCTGCCTTGGGTCTGGGCCCGACGGGCGCAGTGCTTTACCGTTTGAGCGAGTTCGTCGCGCGTTACTGGAGCTACAAGTTCCGCGCCTCAGGTGTGGGTGCCAGCACGGCCCTGCAACAGGCTGCTCTGGTCGCTTGGGGTGTGATTGATTTTTTACCGGCCCGCCTCACGGCCTTGGGCTTTGCGGTGGTCGGTAGTTTCGAGGACGCCATTGACAGCTGGCGCCACTACACACAGGGCTTTGCGCTTGACGCCAAGGCCGCTTCGGCCATTCGAAATGATGGCGTTGTGCTGGCGGCCACGGCCGGTGCTGTCAATGTGCGCTTGGGCGGCAGTGCCTTGAAGGCGATTCGTCTGCCCTTTGCCCCGGGCGATGACAATGCGGTGCCGCCGGCCACCCAGGCCACACCCGGACGCGAACCTGAACTGGCGCATCTGCGCAGCATCGTCGGTCTGGTTTGGCGCTGCGTAGTGCTGTGGATGGTGTTGTTGGCACTGCTGACACTGGCGCGACTGATCGGCTAGCGCCGGCAGAGGTCAGGTTTCGCTTGTGCTTAGTAACGCGTTTGCGACAACTCGGAAAACAGCTCGCTGTACAAGCGGTAGCGGCTGGCGCTGATGCTGCTGGAGGCGTCGCTGCGGTTCAGCTCAGCAATCACCCCGCAGCCAGGCTCATGCAAGTGCGTGCAGTTATAGAACTTGCAGTGCTGGGCATGGACTTTGAGGTCGGGCATGTAGCCGGCCAGGTGCATGGGCTCGATGTGATGCAGCCCGAATTCCTGAAAACCCGGAGAGTCAATCAATGCGGTGCTGCGGCCGGCATCTATCCAGTACAGCGTGGTGCTGGTGGTGGTGTGCTTGCCGGAGTTCAGCGCCTGCGAAATCTCCGCTGTCAGTACGTGTGCATGCGGTATCAAGAGATTGGTGAGGCTGCTTTTGCCGGCACCCGAGGGACCCAGTACCAAGGTCTTTTTCCCCCGCATCAGCGGCATCAAAGATTGCACCGGGGTCTGCCCCGGGTCGTCCACTGCTTTGGGCTTGATCGCCAGCGACAGCATCTGGTAACCCATGGCGCGGTAGGGGGCCAGCTTGGCCCAGGCGCGGCCAAAAGGCTCGGTCAGATCACTTTTGTTCAGCGCAATGACGGGGCGTATGCCTGTGGCCTCGGCGGCAATGAGCGCCCGTGTGAGTTGGTTTTCAGAGAACTCGGGCTCGGCCGCCATCAATATGAGCACCTGATCCAGATTGGCCGCAAAGGACTTGGTGCGCAGCTCATCCTGCCGGTAAAACAGGTTGTCGCGCGCCTCGACTTTTTCAATGGTGCCTTCGTCCTCTGACGGAAGCCAGCTCACCCGGTCACCAACCACCGCCTGGCCTTTTTTTCCACGCGGGTGGCAGATGACGCGCTCGCCGTCCGCCTTTTCAACCAGCACATGGCGCCCGAAACCTGCGACCACCAGGCCCGCTTGCGTACCCGATACGGCGGGCCGTGCCGCACCGACCGGTTTGCCGGAAGGCTTCAAGCCATCAAGGCGTCAACCTTGGACGCGCAAAAAAAATCACTGACGGTGATGCCCTTCACATCATGCGTGTGAAAGCGCACTGTGCATTGTTTGTAGCTCAGTGCCAATGCAGGGTGGTGGTCTTCGGCATTGGCAATGAAAGCCACTGCATTTGCAAAACCCATGGTCTGGTGAAAGTCTTTGAAGTTGAAAGATTTTTCCAACGCGCCATCAATCAGTCGCCAACCCAGCGCCTGTTCCCCATTGAGTTGGCTGAGCTGTGTGACGATTTCGGTCGCACTCATCGCGCGCCGACCCAGGTGGACCTTGTTCATCCGGCGACGCCCATGCGGGCCAGGCGCTCACTGGCGGGCGGGTGCGAGTAATAAAACTTCACAAATACCGGGTCCGGCGTGAGCGTGCTGGCGTTGTCCTGGTACAGCTTGAGCAGTGCGCTGGCCAGATCGCGACCGTCGGTTTGCATCGCAGCATAGGCATCGGCTTGAAATTCATGCTGACGCGAGAGCTGCGCCATCAGCGGCGAGATGAAAAAGCTGAACAGCGGCACCGCCAGCATGAACAGCAGCAGCGCCAGCGCATCATTGGGCGCGCCCAAATTGGGACGAACGCCCAGGCCGGTGTAAAACCAGAGCTGTTGTGACAAAAAACCAATCAGCGCAAAACCCGCCAGGCTCATGGCAAACAGCATGACGATTCGCTGAATGATGTGCTTGTGCTTGAAGTGACCCAGCTCGTGGGCCAGCACGGCGTCTACTTCCGCCGGAGTGAGTTGCTTAAGCAGCGTGTCGTAAAACACCACGCGCTTGGCAGCACCGAAACCGGTGAAATAGGCATTGGCATGCGCCGAGCGCTTGCTGCCATCCATCACATAAAGTCCCTTGGCTGCGAATCCGCAGCGCTGCATCAGGGCGGTGACGCGGGCTTTCAGGCTGTCGTCCTCGAGCGGCTTGAACTTATTGAAGATCGGAGCGATCACCGTCGGGTACAGCACCAGCACCAGCAGGTTAAAACCCATCCACACTGCCCAGGCCCACAGCCACCAGAGCGGGCCGGCGCTGTTCATCAGCCACAAGATGAGCGCCACGATCGGCAGCCCGATCACCATGCCGACGAGCGTCGACTTGAGCAGGTCGGCCAGCCAAAGTTGCAAGCTCATTTTGTTGAAGCCAAAGCGCTCTTCAATGCGGAAGGTGCTGTACAGCGTGAAAGGCAAATCAAGCGCGCCACTGATCAGGCCAAAGCCAGCCACCAACGCCATTTGCGTTGCCAGCGGCCCCCATTGCGCTAGCGCGGAGCCGACCAGCGCCTGATTGAGCGTGTCCAGCCCGCCTAGCAATGTCCAGCCCAGCAGCAGGGCAGAGCCGAAAGCCAGTTCCAGCAGGGCAAAGCGTGCTTTGGTCAAGGTGTAGTCAGCGGCTTTTTGGTGTGATGCCAGAGAAATGGTTGCCGCAAAAGCGCGTGGCACCGTATCGCGGTGGAGCGACACGTGGCGGATCTGGCGTGAGCTCAGGTACAGCTTGAGCAGCAGGCCGAGCACCAGCGCCGCTGAAAAAACAAGGGTCCATGTGAGGGATAGATCAGTCATCCCGCCAAGTTTAGGGCATCAGCGAGAATCTAGAGATGCTTGAAACTGAACCCCTCTTGAAAAAGTCAGACCAGAACCTGGTCTGGATCGATTGTGAAATGACCGGGCTGGACCCGGAAAAAGAGCGCCTGCTTGAAATCGCGGTCATCGTCACCGGTCCGCAACTGCTGCCGCGCATTGAGGGCCCGGTTCTGGTGATTCACCAAAGCGATGAGTTGCTCGACAAAATGGACAACTGGAACAAGGGCACGCACGGGCGCAGCGGGCTGATCGACAAGGTCAAGCTCAGCAGCATCAGCGAAGAAGAGGCCGAGCGCCAGGTCCTTAGCTTTTTGGCCAAGTACCTGCCCAAGGGCGCTTCACCCTTGTGCGGCAACACCATCAGTCAGGACAGACGCTTTCTGGTCAAGTACATGCCCAAGTTGGAGGCGTTTTTGCATTACCGCAATGTGGATGTCAGCACCTTCAAAGAGTTGGCCAAGCGTTGGCGGCCTGAGGTCTACAGTGCTTTCAAAAAGCAGCAAAGCCACACCGCCCTGGCCGATGTGCACGAGTCGATCGATGAGCTCGAACACTACCGCGAGCACTTCCTGAAATAAAGTCTGGCTCTGCTGCAGCCTAAAAAAGCTCTCAACATGAGATTTCAAACCCTAAGAGCTCGATGTGTCGAGACCGAGCCTATTTTTTTAAATGCGCCCTGACTTGTCGCCCAGGCCCGGCTTGCTCATCAGTCTGAGCTTGTTTGTGTTGGCCGTGCATGCCGGCTTGCTGCTGGTCTGGCTCAAACACTCTAGCGTTGAGCCAGTGATCAGGCGGCCCGATATGCGCCTGGAGTTTTTAACGCCAGCCCCTGTGAGCGCTCAAGCCACCGCCAAACTCCAGCCCCCCTCTGCGCCGAGCAAAGATAAGTTACCGTCAGAGGCAGCCCAGAACTTGCCGGCAATAGTTCCCGCTATGGCGCCGGTTCAAGTTCAGCCGCCGGTGGCAGTCGCAGCGTCAGCAGCGGCGCAAACATCAGCGCAGGCAGCGGCGCCAGCAGCGACACCAGTGACTGCAACAGTAGCGGCTCAATCGTCAGCGCTCACGCCCGCCGCAGAGCCTGAGATGCCGGCAGCAGCACTCAACACAGATGCAGATTACAAGGCGGCGTCTTTAAACAACCCCAGGCCTGTTTACCCGCTGCTCGCCATTAGGCAAGGCGCACAAGGGCAGGTCCTGCTGCTGGCAGAGGTGCTGGCGGAAGGACGTGCAGGCCGTATCGAATTAGAAAAGTCCAGCGGACATGCTTTGTTGGATGCTGCGGCCATGAACGCCGTGCGCACCTGGCGGTTTAGCCCGGCGCGCAAGAATGGCCTGCTGACAGTGCAAACTGTACGCATCCCCATCCATTTCAATCTGAAGGATGAGCGCTAAAAGGCGCTTAACCTTTGAATTCACAATAATTGGTACAAACCCTCAAAGCGTGCCATAATACAAGGCTTGCAGTAGCACTGTGTGCCCTGTATTTGTACATCTACCTCACACTTTTGGACTCTTTTTGCAGAGTCAACGCTTCAGGCCTGTTGAGCGCCTGATCCGGATATTCGTTTGATGGTTGATGTTTTATTAACCATGAACGAAGCCTGTCGCTAACGCGCAGGTGGAGTTTCCTGTTCCTTTGCCAAAAGCGAGGCGCACAGGCGATTAGCGAGAAAAAATATGACTGACTCTTTTGAGGCTCGTGGCGATTTTGTGTCCGAAAATTCTGATGCGGCTTCCGACATCACTTCCGATGTTGAAACCAGCCTGGTACCTGACTTCTGTGATGCGTCTGCCGAGGCCGCCGGATCACTGGCAGCCGTCGCACCAGTGCCCAACGGCTTTGTGAAACTCGGGTTGGCTCCCGAACTCTTGCAGGCAGTGGCTGACTTGGGTTTTACCCAACCTACCGCCGTGCAATTGGCCACGATACCGAAGGCCATGCAAGGCCTGGAAGCGCAGGCCGAGGGCAAAAAAGCCAAATTCACAGACCTGCTGGTTTCCAGCCAGACCGGCAGTGGCAAGACCGCGGCGTTTTTGCTGCCCGTGTTGCACACCTTGCTCAAGCAGGCCGAAGAAGCCGAGCGCGTTGAGCGCGCTGAGTTTGAGCGCCTGAGCGCCGAGGCCGTTGCCAAGGGCGAAGCTCCGCTGAAAAAACCTAAGCGCAAAGACCCGACCAATGTGCGTAACTTCAAGGCCGCCACGCCCGGCGCCCTGATCTTGTGCCCGACCCGCGAGCTGGCCCAACAGGTCTGCGCAGATGCCATCGACCTGGTGCGCCATTGCCGCGGCCTGCGCGTGGCCAACGTGGTCGGCGGTATTCCTTACCAGCTGCAAATCGCCAAGTTGCAAAACGCTAACCTGGTGGTCGCCACCCCCGGCCGCCTGCTCGACTTGCAGCGCAGCATGCAGATCAAACTCGACCAGGTCCAGTTCCTGGTGGTTGACGAAGCCGACCGTATGCTTGACCTCGGCTTTGCCGATGACCTGACCGAAGTCAACCAGCTCACGCTCCAGCGCCGTCAGACCATGATGTTCAGCGCCACCTTTGCGCCACGCATCATGCAGCTGGCCACCCGCGTCATGCGCGAGCCGCAGCGCGTCGAGATCGATTCACCGCAAGATAAGCATGCCTCTATCACGCAGTCGCTGCTCTGGGCTGACAACATGACGCACAAGCGCAAGTTGCTCGACCACTGGCTGCGCGACACCACCATCAACCAAGCTGTGGTGTTTGCCTGCACGCAGGTTGAGTGTGATGGTCTGGCCAATGACCTGGTGCAAGAAGGTTTCAGCGCCGTGGCGCTGCATGGCGCCTTGAGCCAGGGTCTGCGTAATCGCCGCCTGATGGCCTTCCGTGATGGTCGCGTGCAGATTCTGGTCGCCACTGACGTCGCCGCCCGCGGCCTGGACGTACCCACCATCACCCACGTGATCAACTACGGCCTGCCGATGAAAGCCGAAGACTATGTGCACCGCATCGGCCGTACCGGCCGCGCCGGTCGCAGCGGCCAGGCGATCACGATTGCCGAATTCCGCGATCGTCGCAAGATCGGTGAGATCGAGCACTACACACAGCAAACCCTCAAGCCGAGCGTGATTGCAGGCCTGGAGCCGCAGCAGCGCTTTCCTGCGCCAGAGCGTCCACGTGGCAACTTCAGCAACGGTCCCGACCGCGGCGGTCGCAACTTCGGCGGTGGTGGTGGCTACGCAGGCCGCAAGCCGGCCGGCGGCGGTTTTGGTGGCGGTGGTGGTTACGGCAGTAATCGCAACGACCGTGGTGGTGACCGCGGCCAAGAGCGCGCACCTTTCCAGGCCCAGCCGGGCCAGGGTTTCAATGACCGCAATTTTGCAGACCGCGCACCGCGCCGTCCCGACGACCGAGGCGGCAACTTCGCGGGTAATGGTGGCCATGGCGGCAACTTCGCCCCGCGTGAAGAGCGCAACTTTGCACCCCGCGACGACCGTAACTTCGGCGCCCGCAACGAAGGCTTCGCACCGCGGCCTGACTTCGCTGGCCGCAAGCCTGCGTTTGCCAAACCGGGATTTGCAAAGCCTGCGTTTGCCAAGCCGGCTGGTAAGGTGTTTGTGCCGCGTGACTCAGCCAAGAAGGCCGGCAAGTTCGTCAAGCCCGCCCGCGACTAAGTTGTATCCAGGGGGCTGCACCCCCTGAGCAAAACAAAGGCCGCTGCCAACCTTTAGGTTGACAGCGGCCTTTTGTCTTTCGGGGCTCTGTCGCTGAGCGGCCATTGGCCGCAAAGCTTATTCGAGTTTGATGCCGATTTCTTTAACGACCTTGCCCCAGCGAACCATCTCCAGCGCCATGTAATCGGTCATCGCTTCAGGTGTCGAGGTTGAGACTTCGACGCCCGCGTCATACAGGGCCTTGCGGGTGTCGGGTGAGCTCAAAAGCTTGTTGATTTCCGTGTTGAGCTTGGTCACGATATCGCGCGGCGTGCCGGCCGGCGCCAGCAAAGCCAGCCAGACTGAGGCCTCGTAGCCGGGCACACCCGCTTCTTGCAGAGTCGGTACATCCGGCAATTGCGGAATGCGCTTGGCCGTGGTCACGGCAAGGGCTTTCAGACGGCCTTGCGGTACCTGGGCCAGGGCGTTGGGCACACCGGCAAAGCTGCTTTCCACGATGCCGGCCACCAGGTCGTTAGCCGCGCCAGCGCTGCCTTTGTAGGGCACATGCTTGATGGGAGCGCCGGTCATGGACGCAAACAGGCCGCCCATCAGGTGCTGCGAGCTGCCGTTGCCCGATGAGGCGTAGTGAATGGTGTTGGGTGCCGCCTTGGCCAATGCCACGAACTCTTGCACATTGCGCGCTGGCACCTTGGGGTTGACCAGCAGCACATAGGGGGAGTCAACCAGTTTGGCCACTGCGACAAAGCCTTTAAGCGGGTCATAGGGCATGCTCTTGTAAATCCAGGGGCTGATCACGTGGGTGGTAGAGATCATCACCAGGGTGTAACCGTCTGGCGCTGATTTGGCCACAAAGTCGGTGCCGATGATGGAGCCGGCACCGGCTTTGTTTTCGATCACAAACTGCTGGCCCATGGCAGTGGAAAGGCGTTGGCCCAAAATGCGGGCGACCACATCGGTGAAGCCGCCGGGTGCAAATGGAACGATCAGTTTGACCGGCTTGTTGGGATAGCTTTGTGCATACACAGCGCTCAGCGAAGCGGCGCAAAGAGCTGCCGCAATGAGGGATTTAACAAGTTTTTTCATGGGACTATCCTTTGTAAACGGGCTCGGGCATGGTGAAGAAGCTGTGCAGGATCTGGTAGACCATTATGTAGTTTTTCTGCTGGAAACTCGCGTGGGAGATCCCGCGCATGACGCTGAACTGCTTGTTCATATTGGGCAGCAGTTTGTAGAAGTCGATCAGGTCGTCCATGCCGGCAATGCCGTCGTATTCGCCACGCAAAATGATGGTCGGCACGGGGATATTTTTGGGATCCAGGAGCGGCAACTTGGAGCACATGTCCACGTAGGTGCCGGTGGGCATGGAGTCGTCCAGCGTCAAGATGGCGTCTGCGAAAGCATTCACAGTAGCCGCATCTGCTGTGTCCGGATGATCGCGCTTGAAGATGCTGTGCACGAAATCCCGGTCAATGGGGCGCCGGTTTTGGGCCAGAAACTCAGGCAGCTTTTTCTTGCGCTGCGCCAGGGTGTGGCTGCCTTCGCCGGTCCATACAAATGCGTCAAGCGCAATTTTGGCGACTCGCTCGGGGTGACGTTCGGTGAACAACGCCGCCTTGAGTGCGCCCGATGAAATGCCGTACAAGAGCAGCGACTTGGCGCCGGTCTTTTCCATGATGTACTGGCTGCCGGCGGCCAGGTCATCGGCACCGTTGCTGATGTCAAAGTTGATATTGCGGTGCTTGTCGGAGCGGCCGTAGCCCTCGTTGTCCATGGTCCAGGTGTCAAACCCGTGGTCTGAAAACCAGTCCATTGCCGACGAATAGGGGCGACCGGGAACACTCAGGTCAAAGGTCGGCTGTGAGGCCATGGAAGAGCCGTGCACAAAAAAGATGGTGCCCGCATGTGGAACCTTTGGCGAGGCTTTTTTCTCCCACATGAACAAACGGATATCGCCTTTTTGGATCCAGTGCTCTACGCCACCGGTCCATTTCACATCACTCATCAAATCTCCTTGGGTGGCGCAACCAGCGCGCCGGGGTCTTGCCTAAATGGGCTTGAAGTCTGACGATGGCGCAGGGCCTGAATCGCCGACCGCTTGGGGTGTGGCCGGGCAGACTTGTCATGCAGCGCGGCAACTTGTTAATTATGACCGCGGCTGGCGTTTGATCACCTGGGGCAGCATTCCGGCTCAGGGAAAACACTTATTCATTAAAAAACCGATCGTCAGTGTCAGATTGTGGGCGTCGGTGCGTAGGTGCTGACTGTGCCAAGATGGCGTATCTTTCAAGGAGCATGCGCATGTCCATCAGCCACTCTAACTACAACCCAGCTTGGCTGGACAGGATGTACAACAACCGTGCACTGGTGCCGGACCATGCCGATTACTTTGCGCGCTGGGCTTTTCAATCGAGCTTGGCGCGGCAATCGCCAAATTGTCACATTGACTTGCGCTACGGAGACAGTGCCGGCGAGCAGCTTGATGTCTTTCCCGCAGCCGGTGGCCTGGGCAGTGGTGCACCGGTGGTGATTTTTATTCACGGCGGTTACTGGCGCTCGCTCGACAAGGCCGACCACTCCTTCATCGCCCCTGCGCTCAACGCGGCCGGCGCTTGCGTGGTGGTGCCCAACTACGACTTGTGCCCGGCTGTGACCATCGAAGAGATCACGCTGCAAATGGTCAGGGCGCTGGCCTGGACGTATCGCCATATCGCGCAATTCGGCGGCGACCCCGCGCGCATCACGGTCGCGGGGCATTCGGCGGGCGGGCATTTGGCCGCCATGCTGCTGACTTGCCAGTGGTCGCAATGGGCGCCAGACCTGCCGGTTGATCTGGTGAAAAACGCGCTGTCAATTTCCGGGCTGTTTGAGCTCGAATCGTTACGCCACACGCCGTTTTTGAAAGACGCTTTGCAGCTCACGCTGGCCCAGGTGCTGCGCTTGAGCCCGGCGTGGTTGCCGCCGCCGCAGGGCCGCTTGTTTGCGGTGGCCGGCGCCGAAGAAAGCGCCGAGTTCCTGCGCCACAACGTACTAATACAGCAAGCCTGGGGCCATCGCGTGGTGCCGGTACGGGACGAGTTGCCTGGGCTGAACCATTTCAGCATCCTCGAAGCCATGGGCCAGCCCGGTCATTTGTTGAACCAGCGCGTCTTGCAACTGATGCAAGCTACAGCCTGAAATCACATCAGCAAATGCTCGCCTGCGTTGTCGCCGCCCAGGGTGACGTAGTTGACTTTGCGGATGTCCATCAGTTTTTTGCCGCCCGCGTAGCTGATTGAGCTTTGAACGTCCTGCTCCATCTCCACCAGCGTTTCGGCCAGCGTGCCCTTGATCGGCTCAAGGATGCGCTTGCCTTCAACGTGCTTGTACTCCCCCTTGTTGAAGTCGGAGGCTGAGCCGTAATATTCTTTGAACAGCTTGCCGTCCACCTCAACGGTCTGGCCTGGGCTTTCCTCGTGGCCGGCCAGCAGGGAGCCGATCATCACCATGGTGGCGCCGAAGCGGATCGACTTGGCGATGTCACCATGCTCACGGATACCGCCGTCGGCAATGATGGGTTTGGTGGCCACACGGGCGCACCACTTGAGCGCTGACAGCTGCCAGCCGCCGGTGCCAAAGCCGGTCTTGAGTTTGGTGATGCAGACCTTGCCGGGGCCGATGCCCACTTTGGTGGCATCAGCGCCCCAGTTTTCCAGGTCGATGATGGCCTCGGGCGTGGCCACGTTGCCGGCAATCACAAA
>CAMBWM010000038.1 GCA_945871335.1 Polaromonas sp. YR568
AAGGCCTGAAACTGTGCGGCAACGCCGGCCGGTCCGTCGGCATCGCTGAAGTGCGTCATGAGCGAAATCTCGTCCACTTGCGGCAGCCCGCTCAGCCGCGTCCAGGCGGCGCGAAATCGGTCGGGCTTGAAGCCCAGCCGGTTCATGCCACTGTTCATCTTGAGGAACACGCGCTGCGGCAGCTGCGTCTTGTGGGCGGCCAGCATGTCGATCTGTTCGTCGCAATGAATCACATGCCACAGCCCCAGGCGCGAGCACAGCTCCAGGTCGCGGGCTTCAAAAACACCCTCCAGCAACAAGATCGGCCCGCGCCAGTCCAGTGCGCGCAGGCGCTGCGCCTCGTTTAAATCGAGCAGTGCAAAACCATCAGCCGCCCGCAAGCCCTCGAACACCCGCTCAATGCCGTGGCCGTAAGCGTTGGCTTTGACAACAGCCCATACTCGCGCATCGCCAGCGGCCACTCGCAATGCTTGCAAGTTGTGGCGCAGCGCCTCGGTATGAACAGTTGCAAGAATCGGACGGGGCATGTGAAAAAACTCAAGGGTAAGCACCAAGACCACGTCGGGGCGACCGTCAAGGTTGTATGTCAGCCATTTTGGCACCGGCGCGCATGCTATAAACCCAGACAGTTACGGAGAACAGCTATTTTTTTTCTGCCGCCCCTTTACCTGACCTTGCCCCGACCGTGATCGCGCATCTTTTATGAAGCGCGGTTTTTACACCATCATGGCAGCGCAGTTTTTCAGCTCGCTGGCTGACAACGCCCTGTTTGTGGTGGCTGTTGAGTTGCTTCGCCAAAGCGGTGCGCCCAGCTGGCAGCCCGCCGCGCTGGTGCCGATGTTCGCACTGTTTTATGTGGTGCTGGCGCCTTTTGTTGGGGCCTTGGCTGACGCCCGACCCAAGGGCAATGTCATGTTCATCAGCAACGCCATCAAGGTGGCGGGTTGCTTGATGATGCTGTTTGGCTCTCACCCTCTTTTGGCTTATGCGATTGTTGGTCTGGGCGCGGCGGCTTACTCACCGGCCAAGTACGGCATCCTGACTGAGCTTTTGCCGGCCTCGCAGCTGGTCAAGGCCAATGGCTGGATTGAGGGGCTGACCATCGCTTCCATCATTTTGGGCGTGCTGCTGGGTGGGCAGTTGGTGGGCACGGTCATTTCGTCGAACATGCTGTCGCTGGACTTGCCGCTGCTGAACACCGGCATTGATACGCCGGCCGAATCGGCCATCAGCTTCCTGATTTTTGTTTACATTTTGGCGGCCTGGTTCAACACCCGCATTCCACTCACCGGCGTGGCCATGCGCCCGATGCCGGGCAACAAGCTTGCGCTGCTGCCTGATTTCTGGCGCTGCAACACCGCCCTGTGGCAAGACAAGCTCGGCCAGATATCACTGTCCACCACCACGCTGTTCTGGGGGGTGTCGGGCAACCTGCGCTATATCGTGCTGGCCTGGAGCGCAGCCGCACTGGGTTACAGCACAACGCAAGCGTCTTCATTGGTGGGCGTGGTGGCCATTGGCACGGCCGTCGGTGCGGTGCTGGCTTCTGTGCGCATGCGCCTGGACCAAGCAACCAGCTTGATGCCTTTGGGCATTGGCATGGGCTTGCTGGTGATTTTGATGAACTTCATCGACAACGTCTGGGTGGCTGCGCCTTTCCTGATTTTGCTGGGCGGCCTGGGCGGCTTTTTGGTGGTGCCCATGAATGCGCTGCTGCAACACCGCGGTCACAACCTGATGGGCGCGGGCCGATCCATCGCGGTACAGAACTTCAATGAGCAATCCTGCATCCTGGTGCTGGGCGGTTGTTACAGCCTGTCCACCGCTTTGGGGGTCTCGGCTTTCGGCGCCATCACGGCCTTTGGTGTGGTGGTGGCCGGGTTCATGTGGGTCATCCAACGCTGGCACACGCACAACTGCGTGCACCACAAAGACAAGCTCGAAGAGCTGCTGAAAATCGCCCGCAGCGACCAGGGCCACTGATGCGGGCACCTCAGGGTGGCAGCGAACGTCCCACGCTCGCTGTTGTGGCGCTGGTTTTCAACGCCATGGTCTGGGGAATTTCCTGGTGGCCGCTGCGCGAGGTGCAAGCCCATGGCCTGCACCCGCTGTGGTCAACGGTGCTGATTTATCTGCTGGCAACCCTTGGCGTGTTGGCCTACCGGCCACAGGCCTGGCGCGGTCTGCTCGAACACCCCGGCCTGCTGCTTTTGCTGCTGGCCTCGGGGCTGACCAATGTCAGCTTTAACTGGGCCGTGACCGTCGGCGACGTGGTCCGGGTGGTCTTGCTTTTTTACCTGATGCCCGCTTGGTCTGTACTGATTGCCTGGCTGCTGCTGAACGAAAAACCCAGCACCGGTTCGCTGCTGCGGCTGGCGCTGGCGCTGGCCGGCGTGGTGATTGTGCTGAAATCCCCCACCTCAAACTGGCCCGTGCCGGCCAGCATGGCCGACTGGATGGCGCTGATGGGCGGACTGTTTTTTGCGCTCACCAATGTACTTTTGCGCAAGCACGGACAAACGCCGGGCGAGTCGCGCATGCTGGCGATGTTCGGCGGCGGAGCCATCATCGCCAGCATTGCCGCCTGGGCCGGCATGAGCGCACAGGTGGTGCCAGAACCGGTTTTTGCGTTAGCCGGTATACCGGCAGCGCTGGGTCTGTGCATGGCCTTTTTGGCGGGAAATATGGCACTTCAATATGGTGCTGCCCGGCTGGCCGCCAGCACCACGGCGCTGATCATGTTGACTGAGATTTTGTTTGCCAGCGTTTCCTCCGCCTGGCTTGGCGCCGCCGAGTTCAGCACCCGCACGCTGACCGGTGGCGCACTGATCGTGCTGGCGGCGCTGCTGGCGGCACTGGCGCCTGAAGCGCCCGCTAAAACGCCAGCGTCTTAAACGCTGAACGCCACGCCGGCGCGGCCGCGGGCTTTGTCCAGCTGCTCAAGCAAGCTCTCAGCTGAAAACGGCTTGCCTAAAAATCCGTCAAACACCGCGGCTTTGGGACCACTGCCCAGGTTACGGGTATGCGCAGTCATGGCAACCAGGAAGGGGCGGACCCGCTTTTGCTTGTGGATGGCTTCGGCCAACTCAAAGCCGTCCATACCGCCCATTTGAATATCACTCACCACGGCCAGGTAAGTGCCGGCCAGCACTTTGGTCAGCGCTTCCTCGCCGGACGGCGCGTCGTCGGTGTTGTAACCCGCACCCCGTAGGATTTCGACCACCGATATGCGGATCAGTTCATCATCATCGACAACCAGAATGGCCGCGCCGCCCGGCCTGACCGCTACCGCCCATGGCTCGGGCGCAGTTGCCGAGAAAGTAGCGACGGCTTCAGCATGGCTGCTTTGTGCCAGTTCAACCGGCATCGAGATGGTGAACTTGCTGCCGCGCTGATGCACTGACTCCAAACGTATCTCGCCATGCATGGCCGTTACGATGTTGCGCACGATCGACAGGCCAAGCCCCATGCCCTGCCTCTTGACAGCCTTGACTTGCTCGAAAGGCTGGAACACCCGGCTCTGGTCTTCGACCGGTATGCCGAGACCGGTGTCGCTGACTTCAACGACCAGCTGGCGGGCGCTGAACTTGTTGCAGGGCAAATCCAGCCGGCAATGCAGTGTGACGACGCCCACCTCTGTGTAACGCAAGGCGTTTTCCAGCAGATTGCCAACGCACTGCGACAGGCGCTCCGGGTCAACTTCCACCTCGGCGCCGTGCAGTTGAAAGTTTCGCCGGAAGGCCAGGCCTCTTGTCTCCGCCTTGGCTTCAAAAGTGTTGGCGATCTGGGTGAAAAAGTCTTCTAGGTGGACCGCACGGGGACGGATGTCCAGCGGCTTGTCTTGCGATATCTGCAAAATATCCCCAACCAGCCGCGCCAGGGTTTGCGAGGACAGCCGGATGATGCCTGCAAAACGCTGGCGCTTGTCGGGGCTCAGTTCGGTGGCCAGCAGGCTGCCGGCGCCCTGGATGGCCTGCAGCGGGCTCAGCAGGTCATGCCCAACCGACGACACCAGCAACTCAAAACGTGAAAAGCGGTTTTGCTCACCCTTGATCAGGCCCCAGCCGGCGTAGATGGCTGCCAGCGAGGCGGCTGCAAAGAGAGTTAGCAAAATACTGATGATCCAGAACGTGCGCTCGGCCAGCGGCCTGAATGACATGATGGTGCTCTCCATGCCGTCGCGTAATTCGTATTCCACGCGAATCGTGTCTTGCGTGAACAGCATCCAGTCGCCCAGCGATGTGTCTGCGCTCTTCAGCACCGCGTCGATGGTCTGCAGCCCGGCTTCGAATTTTTCTACGGTGTTCAAAAAAATTACGGCGCTCCGGTAGGCCGACTGGAACGATGCATAGTCAGCCACCAGGTCTATGGAGATGATGCTGCCGGGTGCAAAGTGCAAAAACATCGACGCAACCTGTTTGCGCTGGTCTGACAGGTCCTTCTGGCTCATGCTGCCAACCGCGAAGCGCAGCGAGGCGGCCTCAAGGCGCCGTAGCCCGAGCAGCATGTCGTAGCTGTCTATGCTTTTGTAGCTGACCCACTTGCGGTTGAGCCAGCTCTCGGCCGCGCTCTTGACCCCCAGGTGGGTGTTGAAGTCCTTCCAGGTGTTGGAGAACTGGTAGGCAATCAGGCCAAACAAAACCAGGATAGAACTCGCCGCACTGATGGTGAGCCAGCGTCTGAGCCGCAAAGAGCGGCGGGACTGCTTGAGCAGAAACCCGCTTTTTTTCTGAGCAGTTTTATCCGACAGGCTTTGCATGGCTGCGCGCCTACTGGACATTGATGCTCACGAGCGCCCAGACTTGTTTGCCGTAGGTGGTGTGGGTGCGGAGTTCTTTGGGGTACTTGTCGCTGGGGTACATGACAAGTAACGGGCCCTTGGTTTCAATCTCCAGGCGTTTGCCGTCCTGCGTGTGGGCCAGCACCACCTCCCACTTCATTAAGTCGCTGACCGGAACACGGCTCTGGTATCCGTCAAGCCCCAACAAAATGACTTCCTTGGCCGTGGCCGGCATGCCCGCCTTGACGAGTACGTCTTTCATCAAGGGCCCGGTGTATTCGGCACTGCCCGCGTAAGTTGTGGTGGACCGGATGCTGGTGGAGCCCAGCGCGCTGAGCTCTTTAAAGTTGAAGGTGACTTTTTTGGCGGCCGTAGCTTTGGCCGGCTGAATATTTCCCGTCACCGTCAGCAAAACAGCGGCAGGATCTGCTGCAGCCGCCCGGGACGCAAAGCCTGCAAGGAAAAAAACAGCCAGCGAAAAAATTACTATTTTATTTTTCATTTTAACCAATCTTATCTACTTAAAGATTTAAATTTAAGCCACTAAAAAACTGTATTTAAACATAAAGAGCTAAATCAGTCCGTCGGCGTGCGTTGACATCTGCCAAATAATCTGAGCGATCGCTTTTTAAGATGGGCCAACCCTGCAGCAGCCGGGCCAGCGCCTGTCGACGCGGGCAGGCATCAGATGTTGTAATAAGTGCTGGTTCAGCCGCACCCGGCCGAACTCGACCATGAACACGGACAGCCAGATGCAAACGATTCGAAATGTCACGGGGCGCTTGTTATGAGCCGCGTCAGCTTGGTGACCGGCGGCGCCCAGCGCCTGGGGCGCCAGATCTGCCTGGCGCTGGCCGGCCGCGGTGACACCGTGGTGGTCCACTACAAAGGCAGCAACCAAGAAGCGGCACGCACTCGCGACGACTGCCTGGCCGCAGGCGCGGCGGCGGCTTTCATCGTGCAGGCTGATCTGGCTGACAAGGTCGAGCGCGCCGCGCTTGTGAGCGCGGTGCTGCGCCTGACCGGCGACTTGCATCTGCTGGTCAACAACGCCTCGCTGTTTGAGTATGACAACGCCAACAGCTTTGCGCCGGAGCGCTTTGAGCAGCACCTGCAAACCAACTTGATCGCGCCGGTTGAGCTGACCATGGCGCTGCACCGGCATCACAGCCAACAAGGGGGCAAGCGGTCCGGCCATGTGGTGACACTGCTTGACCAGAAGCTGCAAAACCTCAACGTCGACTACCTCTCCTACACACTGGCCAAACTCAGCTCAGGCGCCAGCATCCGCTACCTGGCGCAGTGCTGCGCACCTTATCTGCGCGTCAACGCCATCGGGCCGGGCGTGACTCTGGTCAGCGGCGACATGACACCCGATGAGTTTGAGCGCTCGCAAAAAATCGCTGCGCTGGGCAAGTCCAGTACGCCGCAAGACATTGCCATGGCGGTGCTCATGCTCGACCAGGCTGTCGCAGTGACCGGCCAAACACTGCTGGTTGACGGCGGCCAGCACCTGGTGCCGCGCCAACGGGATGTGGCTTTTGAGAACAAGGACCTTTGATGGACAAATGGATTGAGCTCGTAGCCCTGCAATTGCCGGTGTCCATCGGCATTCACGCTTTTGAAAAAACGGGGCCTCAACCCTTCCGGCTGGACCTGCGCTTAGCCCTCGATCCGGACTACCGCACCCGGCACGACGCCATCTCCGAAACGGTGGACTACGACGCCTTGCGCGCGCAGGTCTCTGAGTTGATGCGCTCGCGCCACTTCAATTTGCAGGAAACGCTGATGCAAGAAGTCATCAATATCTGCTTTGCGCTGGATGGGCGGGTGCGCGCTGTCGATGTGCGCAGCGCCAAAACCGCGGTGTACCCCGACTGCAACAGCGTGGGACTGCACTACAGCATGACGCGCGCCGAATGGCACGCCGACACGGCAGCCTGAAAGGCTAAGCCGGCCCGCCGGTCAGCGCATCGTCAAGCACCTCGACCCAATGACGCACCGGCGTGGCCGTGCCGCTTTGCAAATGGGTGATGCAGCCAATGTTGGCTGAGACGATGGTGTCGGGCTTCAACTGCGCCAGGTTGGCCAGTTTGCGGTCGCGCAGCGCGTAAGACAGCTCGGGCTGCAACACCGAGTACGTGCCGGCTGAACCGCAGCACAGGTGCGCCTCGCAACTGACCACGTTGATCTTAAAACCCAGATCGCCCAAGTGTTTTTCAACGCCGCCGCGCAATTGCTGGCCATGCTGCAAGGTGCAGGGCGGGTGAAAAGTGATTTGCTGCGGCGGAGTGATTTGCAAGCGTTTGCGCAGCGCCGGCAGCAGATGAGGCACCAGGTCGGGCAGTAGCTCGCTCAGGTCGCGCGTGAGCTCACTCACGCGCTGCGCTTTGACGGCGTACAGGGGATCGCCCTGCAATGCATGCCCATAGTCTTTGACCATGACGCCACAACCTGAGGCATTCATGACCAAGGCCTCAACCCCGGAGCCGGCCCCATTGGCCGCTTCGATGTGCGGCCACCAGGCGTCGATGTTGCGGCGCATCTCGGCCTTGCCGCCCTCGTGGTCGTTGAGGTGGAACTTCACCGCGCCGCAGCAGCCGGCCTTGGCGGCCAACACCACTTCGATGCCGGCAGCGTCGAGCACGCGTGCGGTGGCACTGTTGATGTTTGGCTGCATCGCCGGCTGCACGCAGCCCGCCAGCATCAGCACCTTGCGCGCGTGCTTGCGCACAGGCCACAGGCCAGCGTCTTGTGCGGCCGGTACTTTGTTTTTCAGGCTGGCCGGCAAGAGGCCGCGCACCGCCTGCCCGAGCTTCATGGCCGGGGCAAACAAGGGCGAAGTCATCCCCTCCTTGAGCGCCCAGCGCACAGCGCTCTGGGCCAACGGTCGGGCCACGCGCTCATCCACCAGCTTGCGGCCGATATCCACCAGATGGCCGTAGTCCACGCCGCTCGGGCAGGTGCTTTCGCAGCTGCGGCAGGTCAGGCAGCGGTCCAGGTGCTGCTGCGTCTTGCGCGTCGGCGGCTGGCCTTCCAGCACTTGCTTGATGAGGTAGATTCGCCCGCGCGGGCCGTCGAGCTCATCGCCCAGCAGCTGGTAAGTCGGGCAAGTGGCGGTGCAAAAGCCGCAGTGCACGCACTTGCGCAAAATGGCTTCGGCGGCCAGGCCGTCAGCCGTGCCTTGAAATTCGGGGGCGAGATGGGTTTGCATCAAAAACTCTCAGCGGTAAAAGGGGATGGCGACGCCGTGGCGTCGCCGGTAGCGCAAGCAGTCAGACCACAAAGGCGGCAATGACATGAGCAGCAACAAGCCGGCCATGGGCAGCACCCACACAAAGCCCAGGAACTTGAAGCCGGCTGCGCCCACAATGCCCCCCGCCATGAACGCCCCCAGCAAAATGGCATACAGGCGCAACTTGATGCGGTCAGCCCGCACCCTCAACTGCGGCGGGCAGGAGGCCTGGTTCCAGTAAAGCAGCTTGCCCAGCTCAATGCCCATGTCGGTGATGACGCCGGTCATGTGCGTGGTGCGAATCTGCGAGGCCGATATTTTGCTCATCACCGCGTTTTGTAAGCCCATGGTGAAGGCCAGCACCAACACCGTCAGCGGTACAGCAAAAGGCGTTTGCCGGTTCAGCGTCGCGCCCATCAAACCGAACACCAGCAGCAAGCCGGCCTCCAGCAGCAAGGGCAGGGCGTATTCGCAGCGCAAGTGGTTCTGCCTGGCCCAGTTGACCAACAACGCCGTGCAAGCCGCGCCGACCACAAAGGCCAGCAAGGCACCCACCGAACCGACAGCAACCGTGATGCTGCCGAGCACCAGCATGTCAGAAATCATCGACGCAAAGCCGGTCATGTGCGAGGTGTACATGCCCACCACCAAAAAGCCGCCAGCGTTGATGGCGCCCGCATTAAATGCCAGCAGCGCACCCAGCAGCCGGTTGGTACTGGCCGTGCGGTGCTGTCCAGCGAGGTGGCGCAAACGGCGCATATGGCTTAGGCCGAGCCCAGTCGGCCAGTGGCAAAAATGCCGGCCGGATCAAACTGCTTTTGCAGCTCGCGCTGAATGCTTTGCTGAACCGGAGACAGCGGGGTGAACACGCCGCCCGCCTTGTCCGCTTCGCCGCGCGATGGTGAGGCACGAAACAGCGTTGCGTGACCACCTGCTTTTTGGGCCGCGTTGCGCAGCAGCGCTGCGGCATTGGCAGGCGCCCAGACCCAACGCAAACCACCGTGCCACTCGATCAATGGTGATGACACCTCGGCTGGCAGCGCCAGCGCGGGCGTGGTTTGCGGCAGGCTCAAACGCCATAGGCACAGATCGGCACGCAGGGCTTGCAAGGCGACCGGTGGCTCTTTGAAAAACGTCAAGGTTTGTTCACGGCAGGCGTTCCAGTCGGCGCCAGCTTGCGACCCGTCCATGCGCTGCACCTGCGCGCCCAGTGCCAGCGCATCGGACAGCATGCGCGGGCAGGCCGCCTCTACAGCGGCCACTGCGCCGCGCAAGCGCACAAACAGTGCGTCACGCGGCGGCTGCTCAGTGCTGTCGTGCACCCAGCAACTGGCATTCAAGGGCAGCGGTTGGCCGCCCCAGCGGTTGAGCAGGTCCAGCGCGCTTTGCTGACTCAGCCCGGCAAACCAAAGCGTGGCTTCGCTGGGCGCCACTGGCAAGACCTTGAGCGAGACCTCCAGCAGCACGCCCAGCGTGCCCAAAGAGCCGGCCAGCAGTCGCGAGACGTCATAGCCGGCGACATTCTTCATGACCTGGCCGCCAAAGGTCAACACCTCGCCGCGGCCGTTGATGAACTTGACGCCCAGAACAAAGTCACGCAGCGCGCCCACGCTGGCGCGGGCCGGGCCGCTCAGGCCGCTGGCCACCATGCCGCCCACCGTGGCCGCAGGGCCAAAATGCGGCGGCTCAAACGGCAGGCACTGGCCCTGGCTGGCCAACAATTCTTCGAGTTCGGTCAAAGGGGTGCCGGTACGCACAGTCACCACCAGCTCGCTAGGCTCGTAACTGAGCACGCCGTGGTGACCGCTGATGTCCAGCAGTGCGCCGTTCAGCTTTTCGCCATAAAAATCTTTGCTGCCACCGCCGCGCACCCGCAAGCGCGTGCCCGCGGCCAAGGCCTGCTGCACTTGCGCGCGAAGTTGCACCGTCAAGTCGGCAGCGAAAGCGGTATCTGTAGCCATGATCCCGATGGTACGCGCCGGGGAGTGCATTGGTTTTGAATTTTTTGAACAGCGCTTGTGTGAATATTGCGGTGACTGCGCTGTCAGTGCGGGGCATCACCGCCCTCAAAAAAATGAACTGGCAAGCCTTCCACCTCCACACGCATGGCAAAAACGCAGCCCGAGTCAGGCAAGGCAACAAGCTCTGCGGCCGGTCGCTCGCGGCTGGCGCTGGTGACATACAGCGTTTTCAAATCTTCACCGCCCAAGCAGGGCATGGTCGGGCACAAGGCCGGCAAGGGCCACTCCCCAAGCTGTTGGCCATCAGGAGAGAGTTGCAGCACGCGCCCGCCTTCAAACATGGCCACCCAGTAATTACCGTTTGAATCGACCGTCGCACCATCAGGCCGCCCGCCATAACCGCCGTTGCCCGGAAGACCCGGCTGCCAGTGCGCCGGCTTGCCCGGCCAGCTGGCAAACACGCGCGGCCGGCTCAAGGTGTTGCTGGCGGCGTCCCAGTCCCAGGCGCGGATGGTGTGGCCAGGAGTGTCAGCCCAGTAAAGTGTTCGCGCATCGGGCGACCAGGCCAGGCCGTTGCCGGTGGTGGCTTCACAGGCCTTGGTTTGCAGCAGCGGCGCCGGTCCGCGGCAGTCGAGCGACCACAGTTGCGCCGCTTTGGCGTCGCGCGGTTCGTGAATCGTGCCGCTCCAGAAGCGCCCCAGTGGGTCGGCCTTGCCGTCGTTAAAGCGCATGGTTGCCGTGTCGTAAGGTGCCGCAACGATCTGCGAAAGTTCGCCTCCCCACACCGGCGCCCGGTAAATTCCGCTGCGCAGTGCCACCACCAGCCCGCCGCCGCTCGCCGGCGCAATGCAGCCGGGGTCTTCAGTCATGGGCCAGCTTTCAATCTGCCGCCGGGTCACGTCCATGCGCATCAAGAGACGGGCGGGAATATCGATCCAATAAAGACGCGCCTCATGCGGGTGCCAGAAAGGGGATTCACCGAGATCATTCGGTACGGGTGTCACGGTGTGCCAGGTCATGCAGGAACTGTAGCGGTAAAAAAAAGCCCGCCGGTTTGAACCGGCGGGCTGAACATCCAAAGGAGACTCTCTTGCTTCAATCAGCCGGCGCACCCTGACAGCACGCCGGCATGGGAGGGGTTTGACGGATCAGCGGTTGTACGCTGTCTCGCCGTGGGAGGTGATGTCCAGACCTTCGCGCTCGTCTTCTTCAGACACACGCAGACCGATGGTCAAATCCACAATTTTGTAGGCTATGAAGGACACCACGCCCGACCAGACCACCGTGATGAACACAGCCTTGGCTTGTGTCCAGACCTGTGCGGCGATCGAGTAGTCAGCCGCTGTGACGACGGTGGCTGTAACCCAGTCAGCCACGTAGCCGGGGCCGCCCAGGCTTGGCGAATTGAACACGCCTGTGAGCAGTGCGCCCAGGATGCCGCCGATGCCGTGCACGCCGAAGACGTCCAGCGTGTCGTCTGCACCCAGCATTTTCTTCAGGCCATTGACACCCCAGAGGCAGGCGAAACCAGCAAGGAAGCCGATGATCAGACCGCCACCGATGCCAACGTTGCCTGCTGCCGGCGTGATGGCCACCAGACCAGCAACCGCACCTGAGGCAGCACCCAGCATCGAAGCCTTGCCGCGCATCAGCGCTTCACCGACGCACCAGGCCAGCACAGCTGCCGCCGTGGCACCCAAGGTGTTGATGAAGGCCAGGGCGGCAAAGCCATTGGCTTCCAGTGCAGAGCCGGCGTTGAAACCGAACCAGCCCACCCACAGCAGCGCCGAACCGACCATGGTCAATGTCAGGCTGTGAGGCGCCATGGCTTCCTTGCCGTAACCGATGCGCTTGCCCAACATGTAGGCACCGACCAGACCGGCCACAGCGGCGTTGATGTGCACGACGGTGCCGCCGGCAAAGTCCAGCGCGCCCGACTGCCAGATGTAACCGGCTTTGGCGTTCATCGCGTCAACCACTTCTTTGCCGGTGTAGGCGTCAGGGCCCATCCAGAACCAGACCATGTGGGCGATCGGTGCGTAGCTGAAGGTAAACCAGAGCACCATGAACAGCAGCACGGCGGAGAACTTCATGCGCTCAGCGAAGGCGCCGACGATCAGCGCGCAGGTGATACCGGCAAACGTGGCCTGGAAAGCGGCAAAAACGATCTCGGGAATAACCACGCCCTTGCTGAAAGTGGCAGCGTTGGCAAATGTGCCAGCAGCGTTGTCCCAGACACCGGCCATCATCAATCGGTCAAAGCCGCCGAAGAAGGCATTGCCCTCGGTGAAAGCCAGGCTGTATCCGTAGATGAACCACAGCACTACGATCATCGAGAACGTGACCATGACCTGCATCAGCACGGACAGCATGTTTTTGCTGCGCACCAGGCCGCCGTAAAACAGGGCCAGGCCCGGGATGGTCATAAGTATGACCAGGATGGTGGAGACCATCATCCAGCCGGTGTCGCCTTTGTTAGGGACCAAGACTGGTGCGGCCGGGGCCGCGGGTGCAGCAGCCGGAGCAGCTGCGGCCGTTGCGGCAGCGGCAGCAGCCGGCGCAGCAGCGTCAGCCGCTTTGGCTTCGGCGGGTGCAGCAACTGCCGGAGCAGCTGCCGGGGCTTGCGCCATGACGGCGCCGGAAGTCAACAAACTCAACCCGAGGGCGAGGCTAGCAAGTAGTTTTTTCATGTCAGATTTCTCTTTGAGGGTGGAGGCTGAAACTTCAGAGCGCTTCTTTGCCGGTTTCACCGGTGCGAATGCGCACAACCTGCTCAAGGTTGTAGACAAAGACCTTGCCGTCGCCGATCTTGCCGGTGCGGGCAGCGCCCTCAATGGCCTCAATCACGCGCTCAACCAAGTCGTCGGAGATGGCGGCCTCGATCTTCACCTTGGGTAAAAAATCGACCACGTACTCGGCGCCACGGTACAGCTCGGTATGGCCCTTTTGGCGGCCGAAGCCTTTGACTTCAGTGACAGTGATGCCCTGCACGCCAATACCGGAAAGTGCTTCTCGCACTTCGTCCAGCTTGAACGGTTTGATGATGGCTGTGACGAGTTTCATTTTCGTTTTTTCTCCAGGATGATTGTCGGAGCGGTTTCACCGCGCCTGCCAGTTTGGAAAGATGTGCAGTTTTTTAATGCACAGAGCATGCCACCTAGATACCCCCTCCTTGCGCTTATAAAAACAGCAAATAGGGCACAAGAGGTGCATACTAAATACCTCTTTCATGCGCGGCACCAAATCCGTGCACACAAACGTGCGCCAAAACGGTGCGCCAACCGGGACAGATTTCAGTATGAGCTTATCTTTAGTGCACAGCCGGACACTGCTGGGTCTGCAGGCCAGGCCGGTCACCGTCGAGGTTCATTTGGCCAACGGGCTGCCCAGCTTCACCTTGGTGGGGCTGGCAGAGACCGAAGTCAAAGAGGCGCGCGAGCGGGTGCGCTCGGCTATACAAAATAGCGGGTTGGAGTTTCCGGGCAACAAACGCATCACCGTCAACCTGGCGCCGGCCGATCTGCCCAAAGACTCGGGCCGCTTTGACCTGCCGATTGCCCTGGGCATTCTGGCGGCCAGCGGGCAAATAGATGGCGCCAAGCTGGCAGGCTT